>JAXDHL010000120.1:0-19931 GCA_034664525.1 Solirubrobacteraceae bacterium | reverse complement strand
AGGAGTACGTGCAGTTCGTCCGCGAGGAGACCGATCTGAAGCTCGGCATCGAGGCCGACTTCGTGCCCGGCCGCGAGGACCGGATGGCCAACCTGCTCGAGCCCTACGACTGGGACTACGTGATCGGGTCGGTGCACTTCCTGCGCGACCACGCGGTCGACATGCCCGGGGCCTTCGACGTCTGGGGGCGCGGCGAGTCCGCCGAGAAGGTCTGGCGACGCTACTTCCTCACGCTGGCCGAGGCGGCACGGACCGGGCAGTACGACATCATGGCCCACCCGGATCTGGTCAAGCTCTGGGGCGGTGGCCGGCCGACACCCGAGGGTGACCTGCGCCGCTCCTACGAGCCGGCGGTCGAGGCGTTCCACGAGGTCGGCGTCGCCGTCGAGGTCTCGACGGCCGGGCTGCGCAAGCCGGTCCACGAGATCTACCCCGCCCGCGGCTTCCTCGAGCTGGTCGTCGAGGCCGGGCTGCCGGTGGCGCTGTCCAGCGACGCCCACGTGCCGGATGAACTCGGCTTCGGCTACGAGCAGGCGGTCGAGCTGCTGGCCGGCCTCGGGATCACCGAGCTCTGCGTGTTCGAGCGCCGGCAGCGCCGCCTGGAGCCGATCGGGTGATCTCGACCGGCATCGGGGTCGACAGCCACCGTCTCGAGCCCGGCCGCCCCCTGATCCTCGGCGGCGTCGACATCCCGCACGAGGAGGGCCTGGCCGGGCACTCCGACGCCGACGTGCTCACGCACGCGATCGTCGACGCGCTGCTCGGCGCGGGCGCCATGGGGGACATCGGCCAGCATTTCCCGGACACCGACCCGGCGTTCAAGGACGCCGACTCGCTGGAGCTGCTGCGCGCGGTCGTGGGCCGGCTCGGCCGGCACGGGTTCCGGATCGTCCACGTCGACGCGACGGTGATGATGGAGCGCCCGAAGCTCTCGCCCTACCGTGACCGCATCCGCGAGCGGCTCGCCGACGTGCTCGAGATCGGGCTCGGCCACGTCAGCGTGAAGGCGACCACGGGCGAGCGGATGGGCTTCGTCGGCCGTGGCGAGGGCGTCGCGGCGATGGCGATCGCCACGCTCGACCGTCCCGAGGAGCTTCCCGCCCGCTAGGAGCCGGCGCCGTCGGCCTCGAGCACGACGACGTTGCCCGACGGGTCGGCGACCCGCACGGCGCCGCCGTTGCAGCGCTCGGGCTCGTGGCCGTGGGCGTCGAGGTCGGCCGCGGCCGTCTCGACGGCGTCCGCGTCCGGCAACAGGACGGTGAGGTGCTTCATGGTCGCGACGCCGGGAGGCGCCTGCGGGCGCCCGGCGCTCTCCCAGCTGTTGGCGCCGATGTGGTGGTGGTAGCCGCCGGCGCCCAGGAACGCCGCCTGGCCGTCGAGCTCGGCCATCAGGCCGAACCCGAGCGTGTCGCGATAGAAGCGCACGACCGGGTGCACCGCGGACACGCGCAGGTGGACGTGGCCCATCGTGGTCGCCTTCGGCAGGCCCTCGAAGTCGTGGGTGTGCGGGTCCTCGAGCTCGGACAGCAGGTCGCGCGTGTCGAGCGGCAGCGTCGTCATGCGCTCGCCGACGCGACCCTCCCAGACCTCACGGGGGCGATCCCAGTAGACCTCGATACCGTGGGCGTCGGGGTCGCGCAGGTAGATCGCCTCCGACACGAAATGGTCCGACATGCCCATGAGCTGCACGCGTTCGCGGGCGGCATGGACGAGGAAGGCGGCCAGCGCCTTGCGGTCGGGCACCAGCAGGGCGTAGTGGTAGAGGCCGGAGTAGTGGAACGACGGCTGCGATCCGGGTTCCTCGTAGAGCACGAGCAGGTCCTCGCCGCCCGTGCCGAGGACGACGCGCGAGCCGTCGCGCTCGTGCTCGAACAGCCCGAGCGCCTTCTCGTAGTAGGTCAGGCTGCGGTCGAGATCGGCGACCTCGAGATGCACCGTGCCCATGCGCGTGGCGGCCGGGAGGTGGCCCCCGATGGCGGGCCCGGCGGCGGTGGCCTCCTCGGGGTCACGCGGGGGCATGGCCCCATCATGCCAGTTTCGCGCGCGCAGCCGGCCGGCGGCCCGCGGGGTCAGGACGCGCGGGCCTCGCGGCGGGCGGCGGCGGCGGTGCGCAGCTGCTCGTGCTCGACCTGGCGCTTGAGCTGCTGCAGCGAGCGGCGCAGGTTGCCGCGCACGGCGGGGGCGGCGAGGTGCTCGGCGATCCAACCGGAGATGCCCGAGCCGGCGACCCCGTACGCGAGCCGCAGCTCGATCCTGGTGCGGGTCGGCGACTCGGCCCGCAGGCGCCAGCGGCCACGCTGGTCGATGCCGGTGATCGACGTCCAGGCGAGGTCGGACGGCGGCACCCATTCGACGACCTCGATCAGCCCGCCGATCTCGGCCGAGCCGACGCGCATCAGCATCCGGTAGCGCGCGCCGCAGCCCTGGGGCTGGTTCCCGGCGACCTCCCAGCGCGTGACGCCGGCCATGAAGTGCAGGTAGCGGCCGGGGTCGGCGATCTGATCCCAGACCGCCTCGGCGGGGGCGCCGACGACGATCGACGAGCTGACCCTCATCCGAGCACCGGCAGGCGGCGCTCGGCGGCCAGCGCGTCGAGCGTGTCCTGCATCTGGCGCACGACGTGGTCGTAGACCTCTTCGAGGTCCGGCTGGTCGCCGAACTCCTCGCGCAGGTGGATCGGCGGCAGCGCTTCGACGGTGATCTTCGCCGGCAGCGGCCAGTGGCCCAGCATGTCGCCGACGTTCAGCCCCCAAGGGAGCCCGAGCGAGACCGGAAGCACCTTCAGCCGGAACAGCCGGTCGACGTACAGCGCGCGGGCGAGGCCCTCGCCGCGCGACAGGAAGATCGAGGTCTCCTGGCCGCCGACCGCCACGAGCGGGACGATCGGCACGTCCTCCTGCAGCGCCAGCCGGATGAAGCCCTTGCGGCCGTCGAAGTCGACACGGTGGCGCTCCCAGATCGGTCGGTGGACCTCGTAGTCGCCGCCGGGGTAGACGAGCACGACCGCCCCCGCGCGCAGCGCCTTGCGCGCGTTGTCGTGCGAGGCGGCGACCGTCCCGTACTTGCGCAGGAAGCCGAGACCCGGCATCGAGAGCACGAGGTTGTGGGCGAGCTGGTAGAACGCCCGCTCGACGCCGAAGTAGGTCGAGAACGCGAGCGTGAAGACGCCGGTGTCCGGCGTCAGGTTGCCGCCGGAGTGGTTGCCGACGAGCAGCACCGCCCCCTCCTCGGGGATGTTGCCCAGCCCGCGGACCTCGGCCCGGAAGTAGATCGAGGCCAGCAGCCACAGCCGCGGCAGCGACTCGCGGATGTAGTCCGGGTCGCGCTCGTCGAGATCGGCGGTCGGGATGCGCCCCACGGCGGCCTTGGCAGCGCGGGCGCCGAGCCGGGCCGGGGCCTTGGCCGCGCCGCCGGCGAGCGACCGCAGCGCGCCGAGTGCGCCGCGTCCGCCGCCCGGCCGGCGCGCCGGGGATGCGGTGACGGCAGCCGCCGCGCGGGCGGCCTTCGGGTCGCCGTGGCCGTTGCCGTTGGTCTCGATCGCCTCGCGGTCCATCGGGCCGACGAGTGTAAAGCCGCGGGCGTAGGCTGGGGGCCATGGTCAGGCGCACGGTCGACCAGTTGCTGGAGGCCGCCCGCTCCGGGCTGGAACGCGTCGGCCCCGAGCAGGCCCGCGCGGCGATCGAGGACGGCGCGGTGCTGGTCGACATCCGTGGTGACCGTCAGCGCGAGCGCGACGGCGTCGTGCCGGGCGCCATCCACCACCCGCGCAACGTGCTCGAGTGGCGCGCCGACCCGGGCTGCTCGGTCCGCGACCCGCGGATCGCCGACTACGGCGCGCACGTGATCGTCATGTGCGACCAGGGCTACCAGTCCAGCCTGGCGGCCGCGAACCTGCAGGCGCTCGGCCTCACGCGTGCGACCGACCTCGACGGCGGCTTCCAGGCCTGGCGCGCCGCCGGCCTGCCCGTCGAAGCGCTTCGACATACGGGCGAGGATGCCGGGGGCGATCTCTAGACGCGTGTCCATGTGAGGCGAGCCGCCCGTCGCGCAGACTTCCTCCCATGCAGACCACCGACACCAAGGGCCGCCGCCTCGCCCTGCTCCCGGTCGAGGAGCGCACGGCGAAGGGCCGGCCCACGATCCGCCGCTACCGGCTGGCGCGGGTCCTGGACGACTTCGGGGCCGCGGTCGCCGCGCCGCGCGCCGCGACCGCGCAGGGGGCTCCGGCCCAGGGCGTCCGCGCGCCCTGACGGCCGGGGGGAAGCAGCTCTCCGCTCCCAGGCGGCGCCCCGGTGATGATGGACACCGGGGCGCCGTCGCTTTCCTCAGGCGGCTTGCGACACGGCGCCCGGCGCGCCCACCAACGCGTCGGCGTGCGAGAAGAAGCGCCGGATGAGGCCGTTCGTGCGCTCCGGGCACTCGACCTGGGGCACATGCCCGCAGTTGTCGAGCACGATGTGGTCGGCGCTCGGCAGCGACGCCTCGACGTGACGCCGGAACCCGGCCGGGATCAGCCAGTCGTGCGAGCCCCAGACGAACAGGGCCGGCGGCCGCAGGTTCCCCAGGCGCGTGTACAGGCCGTCGCGCCCGAACGGCTCGTCGAGATAGATCGCGCGGGCCGATCCCAGGAACGCGAGCCGCGCCCCCGGCGAGCGGTAGATGCGCTCGAACTCGTCCACGACGACGTCGGCGACGGTGGGGTCGATCTGGTCGCGGTCGTGGAACAGCGACCAGAACGTCTTCTCGATCCGCCCGCGGCCGAGCGAATGCGGCAGCAGCCCGAACTCGGGGCGAAGGAGGCGGACGATCGGCTGCCAGCCGCGGCGTACGAAGGACACGGCCGGACAGAGCAGCACGAGGGCGCCGACGCGCTCGGGATGCTCCAGACCGAGCTCGAGGGCCACGCGGCCGCCCATCGAGTTGCCGACCAGGTGCGCGCGCTCGATCCCGAGCGCGTCCATCACGTCCAGCACCCGGCGGGCGAAGAAGCGCGGGCCGTAGACGGCCGGGCCCTTGGAGGAGGAGCCGAAGCCGGGCAGGTCCAGCGCGTGGACGCGGTACCCCTGGCGGCTGAGCGCGGCGGCGGTGTCCATGAACGACGCCTTGGACGAGCCCAGCCCGTGCAACAGCAGGACGTCGGGGCCCTCGCCGATCGTCAGCGTGGAGACCTTGCCCCGCCCGGCGGGGACCTCGTGGATGCGCAGCAGCGGCGGACGGCCGTTCGGGAGCCGGAACAGGCCCTCGAAGCCGACCGCCAGGTCCAGCTCGCCGCGCACGTAGAGCCGGCGCTGGGAGAAGGCCTCGATGCCGGACAGCTCACCCTGGCGCAGCTGCAGCCAGGTCTCGGCGTCGGTCCCGATCGTGACGTCCGGCCGGCGCCGGGTCAGGCCGGCTCGAACCCTGGCGGCGTTCGCGGTGCAGCGCACCTCCCATGAGCGACCGACGTCCCCGAGCACCACGTGCCAGGTGGCATCGAAGCCCTCTGGGGCACCCAGATAGCGCTCGGGGAGCGAGCGGAACGCCCGATCCACCTCGCGGGTGAGCACGGCCTTCTGACTCGTCGGCACGGCGCGCAACTTACCCGTGGGCGCGGCGGTTCAACGCGCTAAGTTCCCGCATCGTGCGGTCGATCCGTCTCCATGACAGCCGCTCGGGCCGGGTCGTCCCGCTCGAGCCGCGGGACCCGGGCAAGGTCGCCATCTATGCCTGCGGGCCCACGGTGTACAGCCGAATCCACGTCGGCAACGCCCGCCCGTTCGTGCTCTTCACCGCGCTCAAGCGCTTCCTCGAGCACGAGGGCCTCGAGACGACGTTGGTTGCCAACGTGACCGACATCAACGACAAGATCTACGACGCGGCGCGCTCGCGGGGCGTGTCCTCCGACGAGCTCGCGCGCGAGATGACCGCGGCCTACTTCGCCGACACGGACCGGCTGGGCATCGGCCGTCCCGACCACGAGCCGCTGGCGACCGGGACGCTGCCCGAGATCATCGAGCTGATCGAGGCGCTGATCGAGCGCGGCCACGCCTACGAGCGCGACGGCGACGTGTACTTCCGCGTGCGCTCCTACGACGCCTACGGCGAGCTGTCGCATCGCGACGTCGACGAGATGGACCAGGGCGAGGGCGGCGAGGGGGCCGACCGCAAGGAGGATCCGCTCGACTTCGCGCTCTGGAAGGGGCAGAAGCCGGGCGAGGACACCGCGTGGCCGTCGCCCTGGGGCCCGGGGCGGCCGGGCTGGCACATCGAGTGCTCCGCGATGGCGGAGAAGCTGCTGGGCGTCGACTTCGACATCCACGGCGGCGGGACCGACCTGCTGTTCCCGCACCACGAGAACGAGGCGGCGCAGACGGGGGCGGCCCGGGGCGCCCCGCTGGCCCGGCTGTGGATGCACAACGGGATGATCGAGCTGCCGCGTGGCGGGGACGCGAAGATGTCCAAGTCCGTCGGCAACATCGTCGGGCTGGGCGAGGCGCTGGAGACGCTGGGCCGCGACACGCTGCTCATGTACCTCGCGGGCGGGCACTACCGCAAGCCGATCCCCTACCGCGAGGACGTGCTCGAGGACGCCGGCCGCCGCGTGCAGCGCTTCCGCGACGCCGGGCGCCGGCTCGTGCCCGGGGACTCGCCGGAGGACCTGGCGCCGCTGCGCGACGCGTTCTTCGACGCGCTCGCCGACGACTTCAACACCCCGCAGGCGCTCGCCGAGGCCCATGAGTGGGTCAACCAGGCCAACCGCCGGGACGGCGTGGGCGATGCGCACCTGCGCGAGATGCTGGGCATCTTCGGGCTGGACACGCTGCTGGACGCCGACGACGGGCCGCCCGAGGCGCTCATGGACGTGGCCCGGCGCCGCGAGCGGGCCCGAGCGGAGCGCGACTTCGCCACCGCCGATCGGCTGCGCGACGAGCTGCGCGACGCCGGCTGGGAGGTGCGCGACGGCCCCGCGGGGCCGGAGCTCGTCCCGGTGACCTGATGGTCATCTACGGCCGCAACCCCGTCCACGAGGCGTTGCGCGGGCGGCGTCGCGTGCACCGCATCTGGGCCACCAAGAACGCGGGGCGCGAGGGGTGGCTCGCCGGCGCGGGCGTGCCGGTGGAGGTGGCGAGCGCGGAGGAGATCGCCGAGCGGTCCGGCTCCGACGGCCACCAGGGCGTGTGCGCGGAGGCCGATCCGTACCCGTACGTTGGCGCGGCCGAGCTGCTGGCGGTGCCGGACGCCTTCCTCGTCGCCCTCGACGAGGTGACCGATCCGCAGAACCTCGGCGCGGTCGCCCGCACGGCGGAGACGGCCGGGGCGACCGGTCTCGTGATCCCCGAGCGCCGGTCGGCCGAGGTCACCCCGGCCGTCTGCAAGGCGTCGGCCGGGGCGGTCGAGCACCTGCGGATCGCCCGCGTGCGCAACCTGGCGGACTTCCTCGGCGAGGCCAAGGCGGCCGGCGCGTGGACCTACGGCGCCGCGGCCCAGGCGAGCACCCCGTACCGCCAGCCGGACTACAGCGGCAAGGTCGTGCTGGTGCTCGGGGCGGAGGGTCGCGGCCTGCGCCCGCGCGTGGCGGCCGCCTGCGACGACCTCGTGGCGCTCCCGATGCACGGGCAGGTCGGCTCGCTCAACGTCTCGGCCGCGGCGGCGGTCCTGATGTACGAAATCTTGCATCAACGGCTTGACACCGGAACATAACCCTGCAACTCTGACCCGCAAGTCGAGGGTGAGGCCCTCGCCACCGCCGTTGCAGTGACTCAGATCAGACGCCAGGGGAGGAGCGCGTCACGACCATCGCGGACCGAGACGGTCCGGGAAAGGACCCATCGTGGCCGAATCTCCGAAGCCTTCCCGTGGTGCGGGCAGCCCTGTCCGCCCTGCGGTCGGCGCCGGACCGAGCGTGCGCCGGCCGGGGTGGGCCCAGAAAACGGGCCAGGCCTCCTCGAGCATCGCGCGCAGCGCCCGTCCGGGCCGCAGCGCCGGTTCCGCCGTCCGCGCGACGGCCGCCAAGTCTCAGGCTAAGGTCGAGGTCGATGATCACTACCTGCTGGCGCTCGCCAAGCAGGGGAGCACCGATGCCTACGACCGGCTGGTGCGCCGTTACCACTCGTTCGTGCGCCTGAAGGCGTCGTCGTACTTCCTGATCGGCGGCGACAGCGAGGACCTCATCCAGGAGGGGCTCGTCGGCCTGTACAAGGCGATCCGCGACTTCCGCTCGGACCGCGAGAGCTCGTTCCGCAACTTCGCCGAGCTGTGCATCACGCGCCAGATCATCACGGCGGTGAAGACCGCGACCCGCAACAAGCACACGCCGCTCAACGGCTACGTGTCCTTCTCCTCCTCGCCCGCCGGCGCCCAGGGCGAGGGCGAGCCGACGCTCGACGAGGTGCTCCCGGGTTCCGTCGTGTGGGACCCGGTCAACCAGGTCATCTCCTCCGAGGAGCTGCGCTCGCTGGTCACCTGCCTGTCGACCGTGCTCTCGGACCTGGAGTCGCGCGTGCTGTCGCTCTACCTCGACGGCCACTCCTACGTGGACATCGGGATCAAGCTCGGCTGCGACTGCAAGACCGTCGACAACGCGCTGCAGCGCGTGAAGCGCAAGGTCGGCACCCACCTGCGCGAGCGCGCCGTCGAGCTGTAGGCGACCGTCGAACGGGGCGACGGCGCTCACGCTCGGTAAGCTCGTCGCCCGTGGACACCCTGGAGATCGTGATCATCGCGGTCGTCGCCGTGCTCGGCCTGCTGGCCCTCGGCGGCGCCGCCGTCGTGCGCCGCCGCCGCGATGCCGGCGCGGAGCGCTTCAGCCGCGATCTCGAGCAGGTCAACCGCGACCTCGCGATCGCTCATGCCGCCGACCGCGGGTGGGACCCGGCAACCGTCGAGGCGGCGGCGCGCGAGGCGTTCGCCGAGCGCTTCCCGGGCGTCGAGCCGGCGGCGGTCGAGCTCGTCCAGGTGATCGACCCGCCGGGCACCGACGAGGACAAGGCCGTCTTCAACGTGGTCGCGGACGGCGGCGCGCACCGGGTCACGCTCGGGCGCCGCTCCGGGCAATGGGTGCCCGAGACGGTCGACTGACGGCCTAGATCGGCTCGCGGCGCGGGCGGCGGTGCTCCGCCGCCTCCACGATCCGCACGACCTCGTCGAGGTCGTCGGTGCGGACGATGCGCTCGACGTCCTCCGGCTCGATCTTGCCCTCGGCGCAGACCGGGTCGTCCAGGAAGTCGATCAGCCCCTGCCAGTAGGCGGTCCCGATCAGGATCACCGGGAACGTGGCGATCTTGCCGGTCTGGCGGAGGGTGAGGACCTCGAACAGCTCGTCGAGCGTCCCGAAGCCGCCCGGGAACGCCACGAACGCGCTCGCGTAGCGGACGAACAGGACCTTGCGCGTGAAGAAGTAATGCAGCGTCAGGCCGAGGCGGTCGTCGACGTACGGGTTCAGCGCCTGCTCGTGCGGCAGCTCGATGTCGAGCCCGATCGAGGGCGCTCCGACGTCCTGCGCGCCGCGGTTGGCGGCCTCCATCGCGCCGGGGCCGCCGCCGGTGATGATCGCGAAGCCGGCCTTCCCGAGCCGCCGCGCGAGCTCGCGCGCCTGCTCGGACTCCGGGTGGTCGGGCGGTGTGCGGGCGGAGCCGAAGATCGTCACGGCCTTGCCGACGTGCTGCAGCAGCCGGAAGCCCTCGCGGAGCTCGTCGGCGACCTTGTCGACGCGCGCCTCGTCGTCGAGCAGCGACTTCACCGCCGACGTCTCGGCGCCCAGGATCTCTTCATCCGCGGTGCCCGGCAGCTCCCGCGGAGGCTGGTCCAGCGAGGGCGTCACCCCGTAGCGGCCCGGGTTCGGCCTTGGCTCTCCCATCCCTTTGAGCGTAGGGTCCCCCAATGGCCCGGCGGCCCGGCGGTTACACCCGGCTGGACGTGGACGAGCGACGGCGCCGGTTGCTCGACCTCGGCCGCAGCCTGTTCACCAGTCATCCCTACGACGAGTTGTCGATGGCGGCGATCGCCCGCGAGGCCGGGATCTCGAAGGCGCTGCTCTACCACTACTTCCCGTCCAAGCAGGCCTACTTCGTGGCGACGCTGCAGGAGGCGGCGGCCCAGCTGGCCGAGCGGGTGCGGCCCGACGCCGACCGGCCGCCGGGCGAGCAGCTCTCGCAAGCGCTCGACGCGTGGTTGGGCTGGGTCGAGGAGAACCGCGACGGCTACGCCAAGCTGCTGCGCGGGGCGACCGGCGCACCCGAGGTCCGTGAGCTCGTCGACCGCGTGCGCGACGACACCGCCGCCCTGATCGTCGCGCGCCTGTGGGGCGACGCCGACGCCGACGGCGACGGCGACGCCGACGGCGACGGCGCCGCGCCGCCGGAGATCCGCGCCGCCGTGCGCGGCTGGCTGTGGTTCATGGACGGCGCGTGCCTGGACTGGGTGCAGCACCGCGACCTCGACCGCGGCCAGATGCACGACCTGCTGCTGGGGACGCTCCCGGGCGCGGTGGCCGCCGCCGGCCACCCGGAGATCCTGGGCCGCCTCGGCGTCTAGCGCTCGTCGGCGCGGAACACGACGATCGCGCGATCGTCGGCCGCCGTGCCCGGATGGTGGGCGCGCACCGCCGCCTCGACCGCGCCGGCGATCGCCTCGGCCGAGCCGCCCGCGGCACCGCGCACCGCCTCGAGCAGGCGCTCCTCGCCGAACCGCTCGGCGCCCGCGGCGCGCGCGTCGAGCACCCCGTCCGTGTAGAGGATCAGCGCGTCGCCGGGCGCGAGGGCGAGCTCGGCCACGTCGAGCTGCGGGGCCTCGGCGACGCCGAGCATCGTCCCGCTCACCTCGATCTGCTCGGTCGCGCCCGACGCGCGCAGCACGATCGGGTATGGATGACCACCGCTCGAGAGGCGGACCGCGAAGCCGCCGCCGGGCATCGCGCGCACGACCGCGCAGGCGACGGTGCAGAACGCGCGCGGGCCGTCGTGGCGCAGCAGCGCGCCGTTGAGGAAGCCGAGGATCTGATCCGGGTCGTCGAACAGGCGGGCGACCGCGCGCAGCGTGTGGCGGGCCAGCCCGGTGACGACCGCCGCCGCGGTGCCCTTGCCGCTCACGTCGCCGACGGCGAACGCCCACGAGTCGCGCCCCGTGTCGAACAGGTCGTAGAAGTCGCCGCCGACCTCGCCGCGGCCGGAGATCGACTCGTACACGACGGCCGACTCGGCGCCCGGCACCGTGGCCAGGCGGACGGGAAGCAGCCCCTCCTGGAGCTTGCCGGCGACGAACGCCCGGTTCTCGTACAGCTCGCCGCGCTCCAGCGCGGCGGCGGCCTGACGGGCGAGCGAGACCAGGAAGGCGCGGTCGGGCTCCTCGAGCTCGCGCGGCTCGCGGAACGCCAGCAGCAGGGCGCCGAGCATGCGGCCGCCGATCTCGACCGGGACCGCGGCGACGGCGCCCCAGCCCGTGCCGAGCTGCGGGCTGGTCGCGGCCACCGCGGCGGGGTCGGCTGCCAGCACCGGCTCGCCCGTCCCGATCGCGCGGCTGAGCCCGCCCGGCAGCAGCGCCGGGAACTGGCGCCACTCGTCGACGGCGGCGGGGGGGAAGCCGACCGCGCGCGCGACCTCGAGGTCGCCGCGCACGAGCACGCCGGCGGACGCCGACAGCGCCTCGAGCGCGTGGTGGACGACCGCGCGGGCGATCTCCTCCGGCGAGTTGCTGGCCGACAGGCCGGCCGTCACCTCCTGCAGCCGGCTCGTGCGGGCGCCGGCCAGCTCGGCGGCGAAGCGCGCGTCGCGCTCGCGCTCGAGCAGGAGCGCGACCTCGCGCTCGACCGCGTGGCGCTCGGACAGGTCGAAGGACGTCGCGAGCACGCGCAGCGGGTCCGACTGCAGGCGCGACGCGCTGAGCAGCACCGGCACGCGCGACCCGTCCGGGCGCAGGTAGGCCTTCTCGTAGGGCGGTGCGGCGCCGTCGCGCCGGATCTGCTCGAGCGCGCGATGGTCGGCCGCCAGCGACTCCGGCGCCGTCATCGCCCTCCACGACAGCCCCGCCGTGAGGTCCGCGCGCGTGCGGCCGATCATCTCCAGGAACGCGTCATTGGCCTCGAAGATGATCTCCGCGTCGGAGATGCTGACGCCGAGCACGTTGGCGTCGAAGAGCGTCGTGAAGCGGTGCTCGGCCTCGATCGCGCGGGCGCGCGCCTCCACGAGCCGGGTGACCTCGACGGCGTGCAGGGCGACGCCGTCCGGCTGCGCGCCCGGGCTGCCCAGCGGGATGATCGCGTAGTCCCAGTAGGACGGCGCGTCGGCGCCCGGGAGCCTGGCCGCGGCCTCGAGCCCGTGGACCGGCTCGCCGGTCTCGAGCACCGAGCGCAGCTGGCGGCCGTAGCGGACGAACTCCGGCCGGTCGGCGAACGGGCCGAGCACGTCGCGCAGCGGGCGGCCGATGATCTCGGCGTCGCCGGTGAGGACGCTGCGGCGCGCGTTGGCGAACTCGACCACGAGGTCGGGCCCGCGCAGCACGAACACCAGCGCGGGGACCTGGTCGAGCGCGCCGCGCAGCCGGACCGACAGAGACCGCGCCGGAAGGTGTCCAGGGGCGGGCACCAGGCCGAGGCTACCGGCCTGTGTGCGCCCCAACTATCGGTGGATCACCCGATCTGCTGCAGGTCCACGACGAAGATCAGCGTCTCGTTCGGGCCGATCGGGCCGGAGCCCGCCGGGCCGTACGCCAGCTTCGGCGGGATGATCAGCTCGCGCCGCCCGCCGGCCTTCATGCCGGCGATCCCCTTGTCCCAGCCGGGGATGACCATCCCGGCGCCGAGCTGGAACTGGAACGCCTGGCCGCGATCCCACGACGCGTCGAACTGCCGGCCGTTGGAGAAGCTGTCCCCGACGTACTGGACGCTGATCGTGTCGCCGGCCTTCGCCGCGGGGCCCGTGCCCTTGACGATGTCCTTGACCACGAGCTTCGTCGGCGGCTTGCCGGTCGGCTTGGGGATGACCGGCTTCTGCGCGGTGTCCTTCATGCCCGAGGCGGCCGGGGTGGGAGTGGCGGTCGCCTGCGCCGTTGCCGCGGCCTTGGCGGCCGGCTTCTCGGTGCTCGAGCCGCAGCCCGCGAGCAGCGCCGTTATCGCCAGCGCGGCGGCGCACCGGCGGATCACGCCGCCTCCAGCAGCAGGGCGATGCCCTGGCCGCCGCCGATGCACAGCGTCACGAGGCCGAGCTCGTGGCCCTCGCGCTCCATCTCGTACAGGCACTTGGCGGTGATCGCCGCGCCGGTGGCGCCGATCGGGTGCCCGAGCGCGACCGCGCCGCCGTTCGGGTTGACCTTGGCCGGGTCGAGATCGAGCTCCTTGATGACCGCCAGCGCCTGCGCGGCGAACGCCTCGTTGAGCTCGATCACGCCGACCTCGTCGAGCGTGCGCCCGGCCCGGTCGAGCGCCTTGCGGACGGCCGGCACCGGGCCGATGCCCATGTACTCGGGCTCGACGCCGCACATCGCGTAGGCGGCGATCCGGGCGCGCACGGGCGCGCCCAGCTCGGCCGCGCGATCGGCGTCCATCAGCACGAGCGCGGCGCCGGCGTCGTTCATGCCGGACGCGTTGCCGGCCGTGACCGTGCCGTCCTGGGCCTTGAAGATCGGCTTCAGCTTGCCCATCTGCTCCGGCGAGGCGTCGTGGCGGATGTGCTCGTCGGCGTCGAACTCGACCGTCTCGCGCTTGGCCTTGACCGGCACGCCGACGATCTCGTCGGCGAACTTCCCGGCCTGCTGGGCGGCACTGGCGCGGCGGTGCGACTCGACCGCGAACGCGTCCTGCTCGTCGCGCGAGATGCCGTGGCGCTCGGCCAGGTTCTCGGCGGTGACGCCCATCAGGATGTCGTGGAACGGATCCTTCAGCGAGCCCTGGACCGGATCGAGCACCGCCGTGTCGCCCATGCGGGCGCCCCAGCGGGCGTTCGGGACCCAGTAGGGGCCGCGGCTCATCGACTCGGCGCCGCCGGCGACCGCGACGCGGGCGTCGCCCGTCTGCACGGACTGGCACGCCGACACGATCGCCTGCACGCCCGTCCCGCACAGGCGGTTGACGGTGAAGGCCGGCGTCTCCTTCGGGATCCCGGCGTTCATGCCCACGACGCGCGCCATGTACATGTCCTTGGTCTCCGTGTGCAGCACATTGCCGAAGACGACGTGCTCGACCTGCTCCGGCTCCACCTCGGCGCGCCGCAGGGCCTCGCGGGTGGCGATCGCGCCCAATTCGGTGGGCGGCACGTCCTTGAGGCTCTTGCCGTAGGACCCGATGGCGGTCCGTGCGGCGGAGGAGATCACGACTTCGGTCACTGTCGGGCCTTCCGTTCGGGAGGCGCCGCAGGGTAGTGACCGAACCTGTGCCGGAGCCGAAGTCATTCGTCGACTCACACGCGCGGTCGGCCGGCCGTTGCACGGGTATGCAACGACGCACAGCGAGGTTCGACGCCATGCCCTCGACCACGTACGACTCGCCGATCGGCCCGCTCGCCCTCACCGGCGACGCCCGCGGCACGCTCACGGCGATCGGCTTCGGCCCCGCCGACCGTGACCACGACGACGCCGGCGCGCTCGGCCCGGCGGTCGCCGCGCTGGACGCGTACTTCGCCGGCGACGGCGCCGCGCTCGCCGGCCTCGACGTCGAGCTGATCGGCACGCCGTTCCAGCGCGCCGTCTGGGGGCGCCTGCGGGCGATCCCCGCGGGGGACACGATCTCCTACACCGGGCTCGCGCGCGAGCTCGGCCGTCCGGACGCCGTGCGCGCCGTCGCCGCCGCGGTCGGGCGCACGCCCGTCCCGGTCGTCGTCCCGTGCCACCGCGTCGTCGGGTCCGACGGCTCGCTGACGGGCTACCGCGGCGGGCTCGAGCGCAAGGCGGCGCTGCTCGACCTCGAGAAGAGGAGCCGGAGAGGGGACTCGAACCCCTGACCGCCTGTTTACAAGACAGGTGCTCTACCAGCTGAGCTACTCCGGCCCGGCCCCGGCGAGCGTATCGCCCCCGGGCTGCGATGCGGCCGCCTGCTCGCGCCACCACGCCATCGTGTCGCGCAGCGTCGTCTCCAGATCGATCTCCGGCTCCCAGCCGGTCGCGGCGCGCAGCTTCTCGAACGACCCGCGGATCTCCATCACCTCGTGGGCGCGCACGAGCGAGCGGTCGACGCGGTGGTCGATCCGCACGCCGGCGACCGCGGCGCAGGCGGCGACCAGCTCAGCCGCGGAGGCGGTCCGGCCGGAGCAGACGTTGTAGGCCTCGCCCGGCTCCCCGTGCAGCGCAAGCAGACGGTACGCGCGCACGACGTCGCGCACGTCGGTGTAGTCGCGGCGCGTGTCCGGGTTGCCCGTCTCGACGACGACCGGGTCCTCGCCGGCGGCGGCGCCGAGCGCGACCTGGCGGGCGAAGGAGGCGATCGCGTAGGCGGGCTCCTGGCGCGGGCCGGCGTGGTTGAACGCGCGCGGGCGGACGACCCGCATCCCGTACGCGTCGGCGTGGAAGCGCGCGAGCAGGTCGGCCGACGCCTTCGAGACCGCGTACGGGTTCTGCGGGCGCAACTCGGCGTGCTCGTCGACCGGCAGCGTCGCCGGCGGGCCATAGACCTCGCCGCTCGAGACGGCGACGACCGTCGCCTCGGGGACGGCCGAGCGCACGGCGCCGAGCACGTTGAGCGTCATCGCGAGGTTGTCGTTGAGCGTCGCGGCGGGGTCGGCCCACGAGCGCCCGACGTGCGCCTGAGCGGCAAGGTGGTAGACGACGTCCGGCGTCGCCTCGGCGACCGCGCGGGCTGTCGCCTGCGGGTCGAGCAGGTCGGCCGCGAGATCCCCGGAGCGCGAGACCGTGACGACCTCGTCCCCGCATGCGCGCAGGTGTTCCACGAGGTGGCCACCGGCGAAGCCGGATCCGCCGGTGACGAGCGCGCGCACGCTCAGATGGCTCGCGCGGTGACCAGGTGCTCGACGTTGCCGTGGCCGTTGGAGGACGAGCGGTCCTCCCCGGCGGGCGCGGCCTCGGCCGCCGGCGGGTTCAGCCGCCGCTCGAGCTCGCCCAGCACGACGCCGAACAGCGCGTGCCGCCAGGTCGCCTGGGCGAACGCGCGGCGGTCGCCCCACAGCCGCGGCAGATCGGAGCCGACCGGGTGCCAGGCGGCGAAGAAGCGCGTCCCGGGCCAGGTCGCCAGGTGCTCGCCCAGGCCGGCCGCAAGGCCGCGCACCGCCCCGGGAACCCCGAGCGACGGCGCCAGCGCGCTGTAGGCCGCGCCGAACAGCGCGCCGTTGGCGACGTGCAGCGCCGTGCCGACCGCGTAGGTCTCGACCCCTCCGCGCCGGTGCGTGACCAGCGAGCCGAGGAACTCGGAATCGTCGTAGTCGACGCCGAACAGCCGGCGGTCGAGCGGCGACTGCGCCGCCCACACCCCTGCGGCGACCGCGCCGGCCAGCGCGCCCCGCAACACCCGTGTCCTGTCCGCGCCCATCGTCCTGACTGTAACGAGCGTCCGAGCGGTGGGTAACCCTTCACGGAGCCCGGAGGAGACATGGACCACAGCCACCTGCATCAGCGCGCTCGTGAGAAGGGCGTCCAGCCGATCGTCTACTGGCTCGTGCGCGCGGTCCTGCAGCCGTTCTTCCACCTCTACTTCCGGCTCAGCCGGATCGGCCGCGAGCACATCCCCGACGGCCCGGTCATCCTCGCCGCGAACCACCGGTCCTTCCTGGATCCGTTCGTGATCGCGACCTGCGCGCGCCGGCCGCTGTACTACGTCGCCAAGCGGGAGCTGTTCGCCAACCGCCTGCAGGGCTGGTTCCTCAACGCGCTGGGCGCGTTCCCGGTCGATCGCGGCAACGGCGACCGCGACATGATCGACACCGCGAAGGCGATCCTGGCCCGCGGCGACGCCGTGCTGATCTTCCCCGAGGGCACGCGCATCCGGCCGGGCGCGCTCGGGCGCCCGAAGCGCGGGGTCGGCCGCCTCGCACTCGAGTCCGGCGCCCCGGTCGTCCCGGTCGCCGTGATCGGCACGGAGGCGATCCGCAGGGGCTGGCGCATCCGCCCGCACAAGGTCCGGATCCGCGTCGGGCGCCCGCTCACGTTCCCGCAGGTCCCCGAGGTCTCGCCGCAGCTGGCCGCCGCCGTGACCGACCGCATCTGGCCGTGCGTGATGCTGCAGTGGGAGTGGCTCGGCGGGCTCGCGCCGCTGCGCCGCGCCGCCGTCATCGGCGCCGGCTCCTGGGGCACGAGCATCGCCGTCATGCTCGCCCGCGCGGGCATCGAGGTCGACCTCGGGACGCGCACCGCCGAGCAGGCCGCGGCGGTCACCGCGGCGCGTGCCAACGAGCGCTACCTGCCCGGCATCGAGCTGCCGGCGAGCGTGCGGGTGCTGCGCGCCGGCGACCTCGAGCTGTCCCGCCACGACCTCGTCGTGCTCGCCGTCCCCGCCTCCGGGCTGCCCGCCGCGGTGGCCGAGCACGGTCCGGGCATCGTGCCGCGCGCCGGCGTGCTCGTGTGCTCGAAGGGGCTGGTCCCGCCGCTGGGGACGCTGCCCTCCGCTTACGTCGCCGAGCGCACGCGTGGCGCGCGGATCGCCTCGATCGGCGGTCCGGCCCACGCCGCCGAGGCGCTGACCGAGGGTGCCGCGCTCGTCATCGGCGCGGTCGACCGCGGGCTGGCCCGCCAGCTGCGCGACGCGCTGTCGGCCGCCGGCTTCGACGTCACCGTGTCCCGCGACCTCGCCGGCGTCGAGTTCGCCGGCGCGGCCAAGAACGCCGCCGCGCTCGCCGCCGCGACCGCCGCCCCGCACGGCGCCAACGCGGCCGGTGCCGCCGCCGGCAAGGTCTTCCGCGAGATCGACTCGCTGGCGCGCGCCGCCGGCTCGGACGGCGAGGCGTTCAGCGGCCTGGCCGGCGCCGGCGACCTCGTCGCCACCGTGCTCGCCGCCGGCTCGCGCAACCGCCGCGCCGGTGAGCTGCTGGCCGCCGGCACCGCCGCGGCCGACATCGGCCCCGCCCTCGGGCAGACCGCGGAGGCGATGGACACCGTCCCGCTGCTGGCAGGCCGCGCTGCCGCCCTCGGGGTCGACGCGCCGGCGCTCACCGGTCTCGCCGACCTGATCGAGGGTCGCGTGGAGGCCGGCGCCTGGACGGCGTCCCTGACCGCCCCGCCGGCCGCGGCCCGCAAGGCCCGGGCCGCCTGACGCCGCCACAGGTAGCCTCCATGGTGGATGGCCGCCACGGACCCGACGCCCGCCGAGAAGGCGAAGCTGGACTCGCAGTTCTCAGATCTGTACCGGGCGCACGTGCGGGACGTCTACTCCTACTCGTACTACCGGGTCGGCAACCATCACGACGCCGAGGACCTCACCGAGCAGACCTTCCTGCAGGCGTACCGGCACTTCGAGCGCGCGCAGCGGGAGTCCGACGGCCGGCCGCTGCGGCCGTGGCTGATCCGCATCGCCCACAACCTGGCGGCGAACTACTACCGCGACCGCTCGCGCAAGCCGCAGACGCCGATCGAGGACGCCGGCGTGCTGGCCGAGCCGCACACCACCGAGGCGCTGGTCGAGCACCGCGACGACCTCAACCGGATCCTGGACTGCGTGCAGGACCTGCCCGACGACCGCCGGGAGGCGCTGATCATGCGCTTCGCACTGGGGATGGACAACCGCGAGATCGCGCGTGCGCTCGGGCGCACCGACGGCGCGACCAAGGTGCTGCTGCACCGCGCCATCCGGCAGCTCGAGGAGCTCGTCAAGAAGGCGGAAGGCCCGACCTCGGTCGCCGGTGCGGGGTGACGCGGTGAGCGACCGCACGCTGGACATCGAGCAGCTGCTGCGCCAGGCGCTGCAGCCGGTCGACCCGCCCGCCGATCTCGAGGAGCGCGTCGAGGGCCGCCTGCGCACGATCGCGGTCGCGGCGGCCGGCGAGCTCGAGGGCTGGGAGCTGTCGGCGATGCGCGACCCGCGCAACTGGATCCCGACGGCCGCCGCCGCCGGCATCGGAGCGGGCGCGGCGGTCGGGCTCGTGCTCGTGCGCACCCAGCGCCGCCGCCACAAGCGCCGCGCCGTCTCCGGGAACGTGCTCGAGCTGGCCGAGCACACCGTCCGTGACCTCGCCCGCGAGGCGGGCAGGGTGATCGACGAGGGCAAGCGCCGGTTGTGATCCGGTCGCGGGGCCGTCGCGTAACGAATGTTCGCGATGGCCAAGCCCGTGCAGATCCATGACCTGCAGCTGCTCGCCGACGAGGACCTGATGCACCTGGTCTCGCGGGCCGACCCGCAGGCCTTCGAGGTCCTTTACGAGCGTCACGCCGGTGCCGCGTTCTCACTCGCGTACCGGATGGTCGGCACGCGCGGGGTGGCAGAGGACGTCGTCCAGGAGGCGTTCTTGAACCTGTGGCGGTCCGGCGCGCGCTACGAGCGCACACGCGGATCCGTCCGCACCTGGGTGCTGGGGATCGTGCACCACCGGGCGATCGACGCGCTGCGCCGGGCGACGGTGCACGACAAGCGCCGCAGCGGCGACGAGGGGGTCGCCGAGCGGCTCGAGGCGCCCGAGCGCACGGACGTCGAGGCGGCCCGCCGGGAGGAGGCCCGCAGCGTGCGCCGGGCGATGGACACACTGCCGCCCGAGCAGTGCCAGGTGATCGAGCTCGCCTACTTCGGCGGCTTCTCGCACTCCGAGATCGCCGAGCTGCTCGGCACCCCGATCGGGACGATCAAAGGGCGGATGCGGCTCGGGTTGGAGAAGCTGCGCAACGCGCTGCGGGGCGTGACGGGCGACGGCCCGGCCGGGGTGACGGCATGAGCGGGCACGACGAACGCTGGACCGACGCGGCGGCGGTCTACCTGCTGCATGCGATGCCCGACGCCGAGGCGGCCGCGTTCGAGGCGCACCTGGAGACCTGCGCCGCCTGCCGCGCGGAGGTCGACGACCTGCGCGTCGCGGCCGACGCGCTGCCGGCGTCGC
>JAXDHL010000119.1:0-4196 GCA_034664525.1 Solirubrobacteraceae bacterium | reverse complement strand
GACTGGACGAAGGTGCCGGTCACCCGTCCTCGGCGAGCACGCGCCGGGCGAGCGCGAAGGCGGCGTTGGCGGCCGGCACCCCGGCGTAGACCGCGGTGTGCAGCAGCACCTCGCCGATCTCCGCGTCGGTCAGCCCGTTGCGGCGGGCGCCGCGGATGTGCAGCTCGAGCTCGCCCTCGCGCCCGAGCGCGGTCAGGACCGCGAGCGTGATGATCGAGCGCGTGCGGCGATCCAGCTGCTCGCGGGTCCAGACGTCGCCCCACGCGAAGCGCGTGATGAAGTCCTGGAAGTCGGCGGTGAACGGCGTGACCGCGGCCTGCGAGCGGTCGACGTGGGCGTCGCCGAGGACCTCCCGGCGCACGCGCTCGCCGGCGGCGCGGCGGTCGTCGTCGGTCGGGCTCATGCCGGCGCCAGGTGCTCGAGGATCAGAGCCGCGGTGGCTTCGGGCCGCTCGACGGCGACGAGATGCGCGCCGGGGTCGAGCACCTCCAGCCGCGCCCCCGGGACCGCCGCGGCGATCTCGCGCGACAACGGGACGGGCAGCGACTGATCCTGCTGCGCACCGATGACGAGTGTCGGCGCCGTGATGCGCGCGCGGTCGGCGCGCAGGTCCATCGTCCCGATCGCCTCGCACGTCGCCGCATAGCCCTCGGCGGGCGACGAGATCAGCATCTCGAGCAGCCACTCGTGCAACTCCGGGTTCGCCGCGGCGAACGCCGGCGTCAGCCAGCGCCCGACGATCGGCTCGGCGATGCGTGCCGTTCCGCCCGCCTCCCGCACGGCGGCGGCGCGCTCGAGGAAGCCGCCGTCCGGGACGTGAGATGCCGCGCAGCAGACGACCAGCCGGTCGATCCGCTCGGGCGCGTTCGCGCCGAGCCACTGAGCGACCATGCCGCCGACCGACAGCCCGCAGAAGCTCGCGCGCTCGAGCCCCAGCCGGTCCAGCAGGGCGACGACGTCGCCGCCGAGATCGGCCATCTCGTACGGGCCCTCGGGGACGGGCGAGCGGCCGTGACCGCGCGCGTCGTAGCGGATGACCCGCAGGCGCTCGGCCAGCAGCGGCGTGACGCGGTCCCACATGGCGAGCGTCGCGCCGAGCGATCCGGCGAGGACGAGCGCCGGCGCGTCCTCGGGGCCGATCGCCTCGGCATGGACGTCGACCGCGGTCACCGGCGGGCTCCGCCGTGGGCGAGCAGCGCCCGGTCGACCAGCTCGCCGGACGCGCCGAGGTCGGGCTCGGCGCCCTTCAGGTTCTCGCGCATGCGATCGGTGTCCACCTCCAGCTCCTCCAGCAGCTCGCGGGCCCATGCCGCGGCCGATCCCGTCAGCCGCAGCAGCTCCGTCAGCGTCCCCCATTCGGCCTGCCAGGCGCCGGCCGCGCGCTCGTGCTCGCCGGCCATCCCGGACAGCACGGTCGCGGCGAGGCCGGGCACCCGCGCGGCGCAGGCCAGCACCGAGACCGACGCGACGGGGTTGCGCTTGTGCGCCATCGCCGACGACGCGCCGCCGGCGCCGCCCTCGCGCACCTCCCCCACTTCGCCCTGGGCGAGCAGCGTCACGTCGCGGGCGACCTTTGCCAGCGCGCCGGCCAGGACGCCGAGCGCGGCGGCCAGCGCGGCCGGCCGGGTGCGGTTGCCGTGCCAGGCCAGCACGGGCTCGGTCAGCCCGAGATCGGCGGCGACCTCGGCCGCGACCTCCGGCGAGCGGTGCCCGACCGGACCGCCCATCTGCACTGCCAGCACCTCCTCACGGGCGGCGTCGAGCCCGGCCGCGGCCTCGTCGATGCCGTGCATCCAACCCGCGGCCTTGAGCCCGAACGACGTCGGCAGCGCATGCTGCAGCAGCGTGCGGGCCATCACGGGCGTGTCGCGGTGGGCGCGGGCGAGCTTCGCGGCCGCGTCGGCGGCGGCCCGGGCGTCGTCCGCCAGCGGCTCCAGCGCCCGCCGGGCGACCAGCATCAGCGCGGTGTCGAGGATGTCCTGGCTGGTGGCGCCGCGGTGGGCGGCGTCGCCGGCGCGCTCGCGCAGGATCCGCGCGAGGCCGACGACCGGGGACGCGTTCGCCGCCGTGTCGAGCTGCGCCGGGTCGGCGCCCGCCTCGCACGCGGCGACCACGGCGTCCGCCTCGCGGGCGGTCAGCTCGCCGAGCCGCTGCAGCGCCCGCGCGAGCGCCGCCTCGACGTCGAGCATCGCGGCGACCCAGGCCCCGTCGGAGACGGCGTCGGCGACCGGCCCGCGCGCGTACAGCCCGCCGAACAGGTCAGAGGTCGAAGAAGACGGTCTCGCCGTCGCCCTGGAGTCGGATGTCGAATCGATAGTGGCCACCGTCGGACGTTTCGGCGAGCAGCGTCGCACGTCTTTCGGGCGCGATGCTCGCCAGGAGCTCGTCGGCAGGGTCGTCGGCGAGATAGACGCGCGTCACGAGCCGGTGCAACAGGCCGCGGGCGAACACGTTGAGCGCGTAGTGCGGCGCCTCGGGCATGACGACGTGCCAGCGCCCCTCGTCGTCGGTCGCGCAGCGGGCGAACGCCGCCGGCTGCGGGCACCACGCCTCGACCAGCGCGTCCGGGACCGGCGCGCCCTCGCCGTCGAGCACGCGCCCGTCGATGCGCAGGCCGTCGGGATCGGCCACCGGACCGTCCTCCCAGGGCAGGCCGAGCGACAGGTAGGGGCCGACGGTCTGCGCGGGTGTGGTCATTCGAACGGCGTCCCGCGCTCGCCCAGCACGATGTCGAAGTCGTAGTGCAGCGCCCAGTTCTCCTGCGAGCGGTCCATGCTGAACGACGCGATCAGCCGCTCGCGCGCCTTCGGGTCGCGCACCGACTGGAAGATCGGGTCGAAGTCGAACAGCGGGTCGCCCGGGAAGTACATCTGCGTCACGAGCCGCTGCTCGAACGTCCGCCCGAGCAGCGAGAAGTGGATGTGCGCCGGCCGCCAGGCGTTCGCGTGGTTGCCCCACGGATACGGTCCCGGCTTGATCGTCGTGAACGCGTAGCGGCCGTCGGCGTCGGTGACCGTGCGCCCGCCGCCGCTGAAGTTCGGGTCCAGCGGCGCCGGCCAGCGGTCCCAGCGGTGGGCGTAGCGGCCGGCGGCATTGGCCTGCCAGATCTCGACCAGCGAGTCGCGGATCGGGCGACCCTCGGGGTCGAGCAGGCGGCCGCTGACCGTGATCCGCTCGCCGACCGGGCCGGCGGTCGTGAGGTCGTTCTCGATTGCGCCCGGCCGCAGGTCGCCGAGCTGCGGTCCCGTCGTCTCCGTGCGCAGCTGCGGCAGGGAGACGAGCGGCTGCTTCGGATGCCGCAGCCGGGTCGATCTGTACGGCGGGTAGTCGAGCGGCGGATGAGCCGGATCAGGTGGCATCGAGCACGACCGCGAGACCCTGTCCGACGCCGATGCAGATCGCCGCGAGGCCGTGGCCGCCGCCGCGGGCGCGCAGCTCGTGCGCGAGCGTCCCGAGG
This sequence comes from Solirubrobacteraceae bacterium, assembly GCA_034664525.1. GTDB lineage: Bacteria > Actinomycetota > Thermoleophilia > Solirubrobacterales > Solirubrobacteraceae > DATLGB01. The sequence goes on along the minus strand of JAXDHL010000119.1, from coordinate 739 downwards.
ATGCGCGTGCCGGACGCGCCGAGCGGATGGCCGATCGCGATCGCGCCGCCACGCACGTTGACGATCTCGGGGTCCAGCTCCGTCCACGCGCGCACGCACGCGAGCGACTGGGCGGCGAACGCCTCGTTGAGCTCGACCGCCGCGAGGTCGCCCCAGCCGATCCCGGCCCGCCGCAGCGCGCGGTTGGCCGCCTCGACCGGACCGATACCGAACACGTCGGGGTCGACGCCGTGCACGCCGCGACCGGCGATCCGTGCGAGCGGCTCGCGGCCCAGCGCCGCGCCCGCGGCCTCGTCGCCGATCCAGACCGCCGACGCGCCGTCGTTGAGCGGCGACGCGTTGCCGGCGGTCACCGTCCCGTCGCGCACGAACGCGGGCTCCAGGCGGGCCAGCTTCTCGAGCGAGCTGTCGGCGCGGATGCCTTCGTCGCGCGGCAGGTCGACGCCGTCGGGCGCGGTCACCCAGTCGTCGTAGAAGCCGTCGTCCCAGGCCTTGGCCGTCAGCCGGTGCGAGCGCAGCGCGAACGCGTCCTGGTCGGCGCGGCTGATCTTGTGGATGCCGGCCAGCTTCTCCGTCGACTCGCCGAGCGAGATCGTCCAGGCGCCCGGCATCTCCGGGTTGACCATCCGCCACCCCAGCGTCGTCGAGTGCAACGTCTCGTGGCCGGCCGGGAAGCCCTTCTGCGGCTTGAGCAGGACCCACGGCGCGCGTGACATCGACTCGACGCCGCCGACGAGCA
>JAXDHL010000118.1:0-4124 GCA_034664525.1 Solirubrobacteraceae bacterium | reverse complement strand
CCGGTCCGCTTCTCCACGAACGCGCCGAGGAACATGTCGGGTCCGAACAGGATCTCCGTGTCGGGCCCGTGCTCGCGGTAGATGTGCTCGACGACGCGGACGGCGTTGGCCGACGTGACGCAGTAGTCGGTCTCCGCCTTGACCTCGGCGGTGGTGTTGACGTACATGACCACGAGCGCGCCCGGGTGCTCCGCCTTCCAGGCGCGCAGCTGGTCGGCGGTGATCGAGTCGGCCAGCGAGCAGCCCGCGCCCAGGTCCGGCAGCAGGACGGTCTTCTCGGGCGACAGGATCGATGCCGTCTCGGCCATGAAGTGCACGCCGCAGAACGCGATCACGTCCTGCTCGGCCTTCGCGGCCTGCTGCGACAGGCCCAGCGAGTCGCCGACGTAGTGGGCGACCTCCTGGATCTCCGGCAGCTCGTAGTTGTGGGCGAGGATGACGGCGTCGCGCGCCTCGGCGAGCGCGCGCACCTCGTCCTGCAGGGCCAGGGTGTTGGAGAGCTCGAGGAGCGGGGTCATGGGGAGCCTGCCTCCAGGGCGAGGGAGAGGTCGAGCGCGGGGGCGGAGTGGGTCAGCCATCCCAGCGAGACGAAGTCTAGCCCCTTTATTGTCGCATAGACCACAACTGTGTCGGGGCCGATCCCGCCCGAGGCCTCCAGCGACGCCCGCCCGCCGACGCGCGCCACCGCGTCGCGCACCTGGTCCGGGCTCATGTTGTCGAGCAGCAGCCGGTCCGCCCCGGCCTCGAGCGCTGCGTCGATCTCCGCGGCGTCGCGCACCTCGACCTCGACCGGCAGGTCCGGCCGCGCCGCCTTCGCCGACCGCACCGCCGCCGCGCCGCCGCCGCCCAGCGCGGCGTGGTTCTCCTTGATCAGGATCGCGTCGAACAGGCCGCTGCGGTGGTTGGTCCCCCCGCCGTCGACGACCGCCGCCTTCTCGAGCCCGCGCAGGCCGGGGGTCGTCTTGCGCGTGTCGAGGATCGTCGCGCCGCCGCCCGCCTCGCGGACGGCGTTCACGACCTGCGCGGTCACGGTCGCCACGCCCGAGAGCCGCTGCAGGAAGTTCAGCGCCGTGCGTTCGGCGGTCAGCAGCGCCCGGGCCGAGCCGGTCACGCGCAGCACGACCGCGCCGGGCTCGCGCCACTGCCCCTCAGGGCCGCGCTCGATCGCGCAGTCGGGGTCCAGCCGCCGGAACACCGCCTCGGCCGCGTCGAGGCCGGAGATGACCCCCGGGGCCTTCTGGGTGATGGTGGCGACCCCGCGCGCCGCGGCCGGGACGGTGGCCTCCGAGGTGACGTCCCCGGTGCCCACGTCCTCGACGATGGCGCGGTCGACGAGGTCCAGGAGGTCGTCGTAGCGCATAGCCGCGGGAAAGATATGACCATCGCGCGCGCTCCGGCCCGTTGCATGGGCATGGGACTCCGCCGAGGGCCGCGTGCCGCGGTCGTGCTGGACGTCACGCTGATCCGCCGTCGCGGCGGCCCCGTCGCCGGCCACACCGAGGATCTCGCCACGGAAGGGGCGCGGGTGGTGGTCGACCGCCCGCTGGCGGTCGACGAGCAGCTCCACTTCAACCTCGCGTGCCCGGGCGGCCGCGTCGACGGGACCGCACGGGTGGTCCGCCAGCAGCGGCCGGACTGCTACGCGCTGCGGTTCGAGGCGCTCGACGCGCCGTCGGTGGCGCTGATCGACGACGCGCTCTCGCGCACGCAGTAGAGCGAGCGGAACGCGGGGTCGCTGGCCCCGTGCAGGCGCGCGCCGGCGGCGACGAGCTCGCGCAGGTAGGCGACCACCTCGGCCGTGATCCGCTCACCGGGCAGCAGCGCCGGGATGCCGGGCGGGTAGCCGGCGATCGCCTCGGCGCTGACGCGGCCGATCGCCTCGTCGGCGTCGACCGGCTCCGAGGCGCCGAGGAACGCGTCGCGCGGCGACATCGCGACCTCGTTCTCGAGCCACGCCGAGCCGCGCGTCAGCGCCGCGGCCGACCCCGGCCGCTGGATGCGCGCGATCGTCTCCGCGAAGTCGTAGGCGAAGCGCTCGAGGTCGTCGGCGGGCTGGGCGATGCCGAGGATCAGCACGACCGTCGCGTGCGTCGCGAGCTCGACCTGCACGTCGTAGGTGGAGCGCAGCGCGGCGGCGACCTCATAGCCCGAGCGCCCGGTGTGGCGCACGTCGATGACCACGCGCAGCGGGTCCCACGAGGCGACGCCCGGCTGCCCGAGGAGATCCTCCCCGACCACCCGGCAGCCCGGAACGGCGTCGATCGCCAAGCGCAGGGTCGCGGCCGCGCGCAGCGTGCGCGACAGCAGGGCCTCGCCGTGCACGGCCAGCTGGCGGCGGGCGGCATCCAGCGATGCCATCAGGAGCGCGTTCGGGGACGTGCTGCGCACGAGCCGGACCGCGCGCGCCACCTGGTCGGGATCGACCCGGCCGGTCGGCCCGACGTGGAGCAGCGCCGACTGGGTGAGCGAGCCGACGATCTTGTGCGTGCTGGTCACCGCGGCGTCGGCGCCGAGCCGCAGCGCCGACTGCGGGATGCGCGGGTGGAAGCCGAAGTGCGGCCCCCACGACTGGTCGACCACGAGCGGCACGCCGCGGGCATGGCAGACCTCGGCCAGGCCGGCGACGTCGGCGCCGAGGCCGTAGTAGGTCGGCGACACGACCCACGCGATCGCGGCGGCCGGGCAGCGCTCCAAGGCGACCTCGAGCGCGGCCGGCGTGACGCCGTGGGCCATGCCCAGCTCCGGGTCGTACTCCGGTGCCACGAACGCCGGCACGCCGCCGGACAGCACCAGGCCGTCGACGACGCTCGAGTGGCTGTTGCGCTGGGCGACGAGCGGCGTGCCCAGCGGCGCCAGCGCCAGCGCGAGCGCGTGGTTGCCCTGCGAGGCGCCGTTGGTGAGGAAGAAGGTCCGCGCCGCGCCGTGCGCCTCCGCAGCCAGCTGCTCGGCGCGCTCGTAGGGCGTCGGCCGCGGGCCGAGGTCGATCCCCTCGATGTCCTGCGGGACGTCGAGCTGCAGGGCCATGTAGCCGATCGCCGCCGTCAGCCCCGGGTCGGCGCCGCGGCCGGCCTTGTGGCCCGGGACGTGGAAGCGGGTCGGGCCGCGGTGGCCGTAGGCCACCAGGGCGTCGAGGTACGGCGCCGTCGGCTGCTCGCCGGCGAACGCGCTCACGGTCTCGCGCGGGCCCGTCGTCGCGTACGGATCGCCCGTCATCTAGTGTGACGCGGCCTTCAGCAGGTAGGCGCGCACGAAGCCGTCGAGGTCGCCGTCGAGCACGCGCGTCGTGTCCCCCATCTCGAAGTCCGTCCGGTGGTCCTTGACCATCGTGTACGGGTTCAGCACGTACGAGCGGATCTGCGACCCCCAGCCGACGTCCATCGCCTCGCCCTTCTCCCGGGCGATCAGCTCGCGGCGCTCGCGCTCGGCCTTCTCGGCCAGCCGGCCCTGGAGCATCTTCATCGCGGTCAGCTTGTTCGCCGACTGCGAGCGCTCGTTCTGGCACTGGACGACGATCCCGCTCGGCCGGTGGGTGAGCCGGACGGCCGAGTCGGTCTTGTTGACGTGCTGGCCGCCGGCGCCCGACGCCCGGTAGGTGTCGACCTGCAGGTCGTCGTCGCGGATCTCGATGTCGCCGACGTCGTCGAGCACCGGCGCCGTCTCGACCGACGCGAACGCGGTCTGGCGACGGCTCTGGGCGTCGAAGGGCGAGATGCGCACGAGCCGGTGGACGCCCTTCTCGGCGCCGTACAGGCCGTAGGCGTTCTCGCCCGAGACCTGGAACGTGGCCGACTTGATGCCGGCCTCCTCCCCGGGGGACGCCTCCAGCAGCTCGACCTTGAAGCCGCGCCGCTCGGCCCAGCGCATCTCCATCCGCAGCAGCATCTCGGCCCAGTCCTGGGCGTCGGTGCCGCCCGCGCCGGCGTTGACGGTGACCAGGGCGTCGCCGCCGTCGTAGCGGCCCGAGAACAGGCGCTCGAGCTCGAGCTCCTCCAGGCGTGCCTCGACGGAGCGCAGGGCGTCCTCGACCTCGGCCTCGAGCTCGGGGTCCTCCTCGGCCATCTCGACGAGCCCGTCGAGGTCGTCGACGTCGGCCTGCAGGCCGGTGAAGGTGTTCAGCCGCCGTG
>JAXDHL010000117.1:0-11847 GCA_034664525.1 Solirubrobacteraceae bacterium | reverse complement strand
CCGCAACGCCGCCCCCGCGCGTCCCGCGCTCGACGGTCCACGCCCGGCCGCCCGCCCCGCGCGCCGTCGCCCGCCAGCCCGCTCCCGCGGCGCCTCCCGAGGCGCCCGCACCGCCGCAGCCGACCGCGGCGATGACGGCCCCGATCACCCGCCGTCTGGACCCCGACGTGATCGCGGCGGCGACCGGCGGCCAGACCACGCGCACGGCCGACGGCCGGGTCGAGCTCGCGTTCCCGCCGCCGGGGCCGGGCCCGGCGCCGCTCGCCGCCCCGTCAGCGCCCACCCGCTCGCTCTCGCGCCTGCCGAACCTCGGCGGGCTCGCCGGCGCCGCCGGCGGCCTCTCCGAGCAGGCGCACGCCGCGCCCGCAGCCGCCTCGAGCGCGGCGGCCGGCGCCGCCCAGCACGCCGCCGCGGCCGCCGCGGGCGGCGGCGGCGGTGGGACCGATCGCGACAGCCTGCGCCGCGAGATCGTCTCCATCCTGCGCGAGGAGATCGAGCTCGGCGGCGGACCCAGCCTCCCGTTCTGAGAAGCCATGCCCGTCACCATCCAAGAACTGTTCGTCACGAACACCTGGCGCGTCGAGATCAGCGGCATGACCATCGGCGTGTTCACCCGCTGCTCGGGCCTCGCCGTCGAGCTCGACGTGCTCGAGTACGCCGAGGGCGGCAACAACGACATGATCCACCACCTCCCCGGCCGCATCCGCTACGGGAACCTCACGCTGAGCCGCGGGCTGACGGACGAGAAGGCGCTCGTGGACTGGTTCTGGAAGACCCACTCGCAGGCGGACAAGAAGGAGGTCACCGTCACCCTCGAGCAGGGCGGCGGCACGCTCACCCGCGCATGGACGTTCGCGGACGCCTACCCCGTTCGCTGGTCGGGCCCGGACCTCGACGCCGGGATGGGCGATGTCGCCGGCGAGACGCTCGAGATCGCCCATTCGGGCCTCCAGCAGGTGTAGCCGGCATGCCGATCCCCGCCGGATTCCAGAAGGCCCAGCTCGAGATCGAGGGCGGGTCGCCGATCGAGTGCGCGTTCAACCCGCAGAGCTACACCGTGTCCAAGACGAACGTCTGGACGTTCAAGCCGACCACGGGCGTCGACCTCCCCAAGGGCGAGTTCGGCGGCGGCCTGCCGCGCCGGACCAAGCTCGCGCTGCTGCTCGACGTCTCGCTGTCCGGCAACGACGCCTCGGTCAAGCAGCAGGCCAACGACCTGCTGAAGATGATGGAGACCGGCGGCGGCGGCGGAGGCGGCGGCGGCTCGGTGCCCCCGTTCGTGACCTTCCGCTGGGGGTCGGTCGACCTGCCGAAGTCGGTCCCGGTCTCCCTGAGCATCCAGTACGTGCTGTTCCATCCCAACGGCGAGCCGATCCGCGCGCTCGTGGACCTCGAGCTCGCCCAGGCCGACCAGGCCTCGACGGCGTCGTCCTCCACCGCCAACGCGCCGACGAATCCGCACACGGAGTCGATCCGCGGCCTGCGCAGCCACCGCGTCCGCGACGGCGACAGCCTGCACTCGATCGCCTACGACGCCTACGGCGACCCGTTCCGCTGGCGCGTGATCGCCGAGGCCAACGGCATCGACGATCCGACCCGCCTGCGCCGCGGCCGCGACCTGACCATCCCGACCCTGGACGCCTGATGGCTCCCGACACCGCCGCCCAGCACGTCTCCAGCTACACCGTCGAGGTCGACGGCGCGAGGATCGCCAAGGAGTACGCCGACCGCGTGCGCGAGGTCCGCGTGGTCACGAGCCTCGCCTCGCCCGACGTCTGCACGGTCAAGGTCCTGTTCTCCAAGCCGCGCGACGCGGGCGACCCGTGGTCGCTGGACGACATGCCGTTCGAGATCGGCAAGAAGCTCACGGTCAAGCTCGGCCAGACGGCGTCGCAGAGCCCGACCACGCTGTTCGCCGGCGACGTGCTGACCGTCGAGCCCGAGTTCGGCTCCGGCGGCGTGCAGGTGCAGGTGCGGGCGATGGACTCCGCACACAAGCTCCACCGCGCCCGCAACGTCCGCTCGTTCCAGAACCAGACGGTCTCCGACATCGTCTCCAAGATCTGCCAGGCGGCCGGCCTCAGCGTCCAGTCCGACGCGAGCGGCAACCCGCTGAAGTACCTCCAGCAGTCCAACGAGACCGACTGGGACTTCATCCAGCGGCTCGCGGCCAAGATCGGCTTCGAGTTCGTCGTGGTCGACGGCACGGCGAAGTTCCGCAAGCCCAAGAAGGGCGACACGGTGACGCTGACCTACCCGGACTCGCTGTTCCAGTTCCATCCGCGCGTGACGGCGGTCCAGCAGATCGACCAGGTCGACGTCCGCGCCTGGGACCCGGCGACCAAGAGGGAGATCGCCGCCCAGGCCAGCTCGCCGGACCTGCTCCCGGAGATCGGCATCACCCGCGATGCCGCCCGCAAGGAGTTCCACGGCGCGAAGCTGCTGGTCGCCACCGAGCCCGTCGAGGATCAGTCGCAGGCGACCAAGGCCGCCCAGGCGCTGCTGGACCGGATGGCCAACGGCTACGCGATCGCGGACGGCCTCACCTTCGGCAACCCGCAGGTGCGCGCGGGCGCGCTCGTCGAGATCAAGGGCGTCGGGACCCGGTTCGGCGGCAAGTATCCGGTGCACACCGCGATCCACACGCTCAAGGGCGGCGGGGTCTACGAGACGCACTTCACGAGCTCGCCGGACTACACGATCGCCGGGATGGTCGGCGGCGGCGGCGGCTCCGGCGCCGGGGCGCCGGCGTTCGGCGACGGCCTCGTGGTCGGCATCGTCACCAACAACAACGACCCCGACAAGATGGGCCGCGTGCGGGTCAAGTACCCGGCGCTGAGCTCGACGGTCGAGGGCTGGTGGGCGCGCGTCTGCGTGCCTTCGAGCGGCAAGGAGCGCGGGCTGATGATGCTCCCGCAGGTCGACGAGGAGGTGCTGGTCGGCTTCGAGCACGGCGACGTCACGCGCCCCTACGTGGTCGGCTCGCTGTTCAACGGCAAGGACACGCCCGGCGACGTGCTCGCCGCCCAGGACGGCTCGCTGGGGGTGCGCTCGGACAAGAAGCTGATCACCAACTCCAAGCAGTCCACCGAGCTGACCTCCGAGGACGTCTTCAAGCTCAAGTCCGGCAAGGACTTCACCCTCACCTCCGACCAGAAGCTCGACCTCAAGGCCTCCGGGGCGGCGACCTTCAAGGCCGATCAGTCGCTGGAGCTGAGCGGGACGCAGAGCGTGAAGGTGTCCACGCAGGGCGGCCAGTTGCAGATCCAGGCCCCCACCGGATCGCTGGAGATCAGCGCGATGAACATCAAGCTGTCGGCGACCGGCACCGTGCAGATCAGCGGTGCCACGATCATGCTCGGATAGAGGTAGGGTCGGTCAGTGAGCTCGGAGATCGTCGGTTCGGGAGTCGCATTCCCGTTGCAGGTCAACCCGCGCGGCGGCGTCGCGCTGGCGGGAGGCGAGGAGGACATCGACCAGGCGCTGGCCCTGATCCTGTCCACCGCGCCCGGTGAGCGCCCGATGCGACCCGAGTTCGGCTGCGACGTCCACGACCTCATCTTCGACAACATCGACGCCGCCACGGTCGGCAAGATGGACACCGCGGTCCGCACCGCGCTGGACCGCTGGGAGCCGCGCGTCGAGGTCACCGACGTCGAGTTCGACCTCGGGCGCTCCGCCGATGGCCAGATCGTGATCGACGTGACCTACCGGGTCCGCTCCACCAACCACATGCGCAACCTCGTGTATCCCTTCTACGTGATCCCGGCGGACGAGGAATGAGACTTCCGGAGATCCAGCTCGACGATCGCCGCTTCCAGGACCTCGTGTACGAGGCCAGGCGGCGCATCAACCGGTCCTGCCCGGAGTGGACCGAGCACAACGTCTCCGACCCCGGCATCACGCTGATCGAGCTGTTCGCGTGGATGACCGAGATGACGATCTACCGGCTCAACCGCGTGCCGGACAAACTCCACGTGAAGCTGCTCGAGCTGCTCGGGATCCGGCTCGACGGGCCGAGCGCGGCCCGTACGGACCTGCGCTTCCGGCTCGCGGGAGCGGCGAGCGAGCCGGTCGCGATCTCCGCGTCGGCGACCGAGGTCGGCACGCTGCGCACGGCGACCGAGGACGCGATCGTCTTCCACGTCGACGAGGACTTCACGATCCCGGCGCTGCGACCGGCCGCCTACGTGCTCCAGCGTGGCGGGCAGTATCGCGACGTCGGCCTCGCCGACGGCGTCGCCCGTCCGCAGGGGGCCGACCAGCTCGCGTTCGGCAACCCGCCGCAGGTCGGCGACGCGATCTACCTCGGCTTCGAGGAGCCGATCGGCCGGCTCGTGCTGCAGGTCGACATGGAGGCGTCGCAGGCGCGCGGCGCCGGCGTCGACCCCGAGGACCCGCCGCTGCGCTGGGAGGTCGGCCAGGCCGACGGCTCGTGGACCGAGGCCGCGGTGATCGAGGACGTCACGGGCGGCTTCAACTACGGGTCGGGCACCGTCGAGCTGCAGCTGCCGCCCGAGTCGGCGCCCGCGCCGGTCGGCGGGATGCGCCTGCACTGGCTGCGCTGCCGCATCGACGCGCGCTCGCGCAACGGCGCCACGGCGTCCTACACACAGCCGCCGGAGGTCTACTCGATCACCGCCGCGCCGATCGGCGCGCTGCTGCCCGCCACGCACGCCGCCCACATCGAGCGCGAGATGATCGGCCAGTCCGACGGGACGCCCGGCCAGGTGCTGCCGCTGCGCTACTCCCCGGTGCTCAAGCTGCGCCAGGGCGAGACGCTGGAGATCCAGGACCCGGAGTCCGAGGACTGGTCGACCTGGGAGTTCCGCGACTCGTTCGTCGGCTCGACGGAGTTCGACCGCCACTTCACGATCGACCTGGTCTCGGGCGAGCTGGAGCTCGGGCCGGCGATCCGCGAAACCGACGGCGGCTGGACGCAGTACGGGGCCGTGCCCGAGAAGGGCGCGCTGATGCGCTTCACCCGCTACCGCTACGGCGGCGGGCGCGGCGGCAACGTCGCCGAGCACACGCTCAACCAGCTGCGGACCCCGATCGCGGGGGTCGACACCGTGACCAACCCGCGCCCGGCCAGGGGCGGCGTGGACCCCGAGCGGCTGGACTCGGCGCGCCAGCGCGCGGCACTCGAGATCCGTTCGCGCTACCGGGCCGTCACCGCCGAGGACTTCGAGTTCCTGGCCTCGGAGGCGAGCCGCCAGGTCGCGCGCGCGACGTGCATCCCGCCGGTCGACGGCGGCCCGGTCACCGTGCGCGTCATCCCCCACGTCGAGCCGGCCGACCGCCTGCTGGCCTACGAGGAGCTCGTGCCGGGCGAGGAGCTGCTCCGGGAGGTCGCCGAGTACCTCGACGAGCGGCGCCTGATCGGCACGCGCGTGCAGCTGCTGCCCGTCCGCTACCGCGGGCTGTCGGTCGTCTGCAATCTCCAGGCCTCGCCGCTGGCGGACATCCGGCGCGTCGAGGAGGACGTCGCGCATGCGCTGTACACGTACCTGAACCCGCTCGTCGGCGGGGACATCGGCGGCCACGGCACCGGCTGGCCGTTCGGGCGCGCGCTCAACCAGGGCGAGCTCTACGGCATCGTGCACGCGGTCGACGGCGTCGAGTTCGTGAAGATCCTGCGGATCTACGAGACGAACGTGATCACCGGCGAGCAGGCCGCCAAGCCGGCGGGCACCCACATCGTGCTCGAGCCGGACGAGCTGATCGCCTCCGGCACGCACATCGTGAAGGCCACGCACGGCTCGGACGCCGACGGGCAGGGCTGATGGGCACCAACGGCGCCCCCTCCGGCGACGGCGAGTACAAGACGTTCGTCGGGGCGGGCTTCGGCACCCTGATGATCCAGTACTCCGGTGGCCGCAAGGAGACCCCGGAGGTGGCATCCTCGCGCGGGCTGCTGCGCAACGGGCTGCCGGCGGTGTACCAGGAGGAGGACTTCGGGATGCGCTTCGTCGGCGCGCTCGAGGAGCTCCTGGATCCGATCATCGCCATCCTCGACGGGCTGTCGGCGCACTTCGACCCGGACCTCGCGCCGCGCGACATCCTCGATCTGCTGGCGGTCTGGCTCGGGGTCGACCTCGACGAGTCGCAGTCGATCGCCGCCCGCCGCGAGAAGGTTCGCCAGGCCGCCGAGCTCGGCCGGCGGCGCGGCACGGTGCACGGCCTCGAGCTGGCGCTCAAGCTCTCCTTCCCGAACCTGCCGCTGCGGGTCGAGGACGAGGGCGGCGTCTCGTGGTCCACGCAGGCGATCGCGCCGAGCGCGCCGTCCGCCACCCAGTTCATCGTCTACTGCGATCGCCCGATCCCCGCAGAACAACAGGCGGCCGTCGCCCGTTGTATCGAGCAGGTGAAGCCCATCCACACGTCCTACCGCCTTCGGGTCAAGGCGCCCAAGAAGAAGCCCTCCGCGGAGCCCCGGTCATGAGAGTCTGCAGTTCCTGCGGCCGCCAGAACCCCGACGAGCGGGACTTCTGCGAATGCGGCGAATACCTGCGCTGGGAGCCCACCGGCTTCATGGCGGCCGTCGACGCGTCCCAGACGGCGGCGCCCGCGTCGCCCGCCGATCCGGCGCAGGCCGCGCCGCCGCCGCCGCCGCCCCCGCCGCCTCCGCCTCCACCGCCTCCGCCTGTCACGGCTGCGGGCGGCGGCCACCTGCCGGCGACCGCCGCCCGCCCCGCGGTCCCGGCGACGCCGCCCGCCCCCGCAGCCCCCGCCGCACCCGAGACGACGCTCGCCTCGATCTCCCTGCGCGTCCCCGACGTCGACACCCCGCCCGGCCACACGGTCGGCGTCGGCGTGGACCCGGGCGGCCGGGCGCGCGTCGTCGCCCTCGTGCGCAACGCGTCCGGGATCGTCGACAACTACACGCTGGCGATCGACGGCCTGCCGGCCGAGTGGTACACGATCGCGCCGAACCCGGTCTACCTCGTCCCGTTCGGCTCCGCCGGCGCGTACGAGCAGGAGGTGGAGATCCAGCTCCACCCGCCGCGCACGCCCGAGGCCGAGGCGCGGGTCTGGACCGTCAAGGTCGTCGCGCACTCCGCCGCCTACACGCGCGAGGCGGCCGCCGCGCCGTTCGTGCTCGGCATCCAGCCCTACGAGGAGTACGAGCCGCGGCTGAAGCCGCAGACCGCGACCGGCCGCAAGAAGGCGCACTACGACGTCACGGTCCGCAACAAGGCCAACGCTGCGGTCACGGTCGCGCTCGCGATCGCCGACGCCGAGAACGCGCTCGCGGGCGACTTCGGCACGCGCGAGGTCGAGGTCCCGGCCGGCGACGCCAAGACGACGTCGCTGGTGGTCAAGCCGCCACGCCAGATCTGGGTCGGCCGCCCGCGCGAGCATCGTTTCGAGCTGCAGTCGGCCACCGGCGAGGAAGCCGACCAGCTGCTGGCCGGGGACCTCCCCGAGGATGACGAGGACGGCGAGGGCGGCGGTGGCGTCGGCGGCCGGCTGAAGGGCAAGGTCGCCGGGCCGAAGCTCAATGTCGGCGCCTCGGGCGTCCGGGTCCAGAAGCCGCGCGCGAACGTCCGCAAGCCGGCGGTCCCCAACAAGCAGTTCGGGCTCGAGAGCCTGAAGCGTCCCGGCGGCGCCGCGGCCGCGCCCCAGTGGACGGCGCCGACGCTGCCGAGCCAGGCCGTCTTCCGCCAGAAGCCGTGGGTCCCGCGCTGGGCGGCGTTCCTGCTGCTGCTCCTGCTCATCGCGGCGGCCGTCGTCCTCTTCCTGCTGCCGCACAATGTGACCGTGCCGGACGTCCGCGGCCAGAAGGTCTTCGACGCCACGAAGACGCTGACCGAGGCGAAGCTGACGCTCAACCCGGTGGTCAAGGAGCAGGTGTCCTCCAAGCCGCCCGGCTCGATCATCGACCAGACGCCCAAGCCGGGCGAGAAGGTGGCCAAGAACTCCAGCGTGTCGGTGCTGCAGGCCGTCGGATCGGGCAACATCAAGGTCCCCGACGTGGTCGGCAAGACGTTCGCCGACGCCTCCAAGGCGCTCGACGGCGCCAAGCTCGTCGTCGGCCCGGTCAACCCGCAGCCGCCCGATCCCGCCCTGAAGGTCAAGAGCACGATCCCGGCCGCCGGCGAGACGGTCAAGGAGGGCAAGGCGATCTCGGTCTTCCTCGCCCCCAAGAACGCGGGCAAGGGCAACGGCAAGGGCGCGGCGGCCGCCGGCGGGGCCGGCGCCGCGGGCGCGGGCGGCTCCGGCAAGGCCGACATCGTGATCCCGGCGATCGCCGGGATGCCGGTCGACGCCTACGCCGGCGGCCTGGCCAAGCTCAAGCTCACGCCGGTGCAGTCGAAGGTCTTCACCGACCAGGCCAAGCCGGGCACGCTGTTCGCGACCGACCCGCCGGGCGGGACGAAGGTGGCCGCGGGCGCGACGGTCAAGCTGCTCGTGTCCAACGGCATCCCCCAGGTCGCCTTCGACAACGACAAGGACATCGTCCTCGTCAACGGGATCACCGGGAAGAAGATCGACACGGTCTCGAAGTCGCCGGCCCGCGAGCAGGAGCCGTCGTTCAACGCGACGGGCAGCGCGCTCGCGTTCGTGTCGGGCGGCCAGCTGCTGCTGTCCAACCGCACCAAGCCCGCCGACCCGCCGGTCCCGCTCACCAGCGGATCGGATCAGTGGCGGCTGCCGACCTTCGCCCCCACCCCGACGGCCAACGTCCTCGCGGCGCTGAAGCTGATCGGCAACACGGGCGGCGGCGACCTGTGCGTCGGCAAGGTGGACAAGTCCGGCTTCAGCCCGCAATGCCTGCCCAAGCCGAAGGACGGCATCGGCTTCGGCAACGCCATCCACTGGGCACCGGACGGCAAGGCGCTGTTCGCGTTCGGCCGCACGTCGACCGGCAAGGCGGGCATCTACCGGTACACGACCGCGACGGCGTTCAGCGCCGCCCCGAGCGACTACAACGCGCCGAAGCTCGTGACGGACTCGAGCAGCCCCGGCAAGTACGCGCTCGACCTCGCGATCGCGCCGGACGGCAAGCAGATGGCGGTGATCGGGAACTTCGACAGCGGCCGCCTGCAGGTGTACCTGACCAAGGCCGGCGACTTCACGCTGTCGAAGGCGAAGCTGCTGCCGATCGAGGCGTGCACGCTGACCTGGCGGCCGGACTCGGCGGAGATCGCGATCGTGCAGGCCGCCCAGTGCGGCGATCCCGGCCGGATTGCGCGGGTGGCGATCAAGGACCCGCGGCGCTCCGTGCAGCTCGGCATCTCGGGCAACGCCCCGACCTACTCGCCTGTGGCGCCGGACGCGGGCAAGTCGCCCTAGGCGGCTCGGATGCTCTGTCCGGGCTGCCACCGCCAGCTCAGCCGTGCCGCCAGCGTGTGCGGGCACTGCGGGCTGCCGCGCGACGGGGCGGCATCACCGCTGGAGCTCGTGCTCCCGGACGGCACCCGCGTGCCGGTCGTGGACGAGATGACGCTCGGGCGCGCGCCCGGCTCGACGCTCGTGCTGGCCGACCCGACGGTCTCGCGCGCCCACGCGCGGATCGCGCCGTCGACCAACGGCGGCCTGCCGGTGCTCGAGGACGTCGGCTCGAGCGCCGGCACCTACGTCGACGACGAGCGCCTCGACGGTCCGGCGACGCTGCGCGACGGGATCCGGATCCGGCTGGGGACGTTCCAGATCGGGGTCGAGCGGCGGCGCGACGCCGCCGAGGCCGGCCGCACGATCGTCCGGCCCGTCTCGGCCGTCGACGTCGACGAGGTGCCCGCCTCGGCGACGCAGTTCGGCTTCCGGCCGGAGCTGCGATCCGGCTACGCGCTCAAGCGGCTCGAGGCCTCCGAGGGCTCCAAACGCTACGTCCTGCGTGACCTGCGCACCGACAAGTTCCTGCGGCTCAGCGAGCGTGACGCGGCGGTGCTCGAGCGCCTCGACGGCCAGACCTCGCTCGTCGAGCTGATCGCGTTCGCGGAGCGCGAGTTCGGCGCGGCCGGGCCGGCCCGGGTGGCGCGGCTGCTGGCCGACCTCGGTGAGCGCGGCTTCCTCGCCGGGGTCGACGGCGCCGACGCGGACCGGGACGCGGTGGATGCGCCCAAGAGCCGGCTGCGGCGCTGGATGGGGCCGCACGTCAAGGAGGTCCGCGGCATCGCGCCGTTCTTCGAGAAGCTCTACGAGCGTGGCGGCTGGGTGCTGTTCCTGCGCCCGGTGCTGATCGTGCTGGCGCTGATCGCGGTGGCCGGCATCGGCTGCTTCGTCTACCTGGTGCTCGGCCGCTACGGGACGCCGTTCGTGGTCGCCAAGAAGATCGGCCTCGGCGGCCTGATCTTCCTCGCCGGCCGGTTCGCGTTCGCGGCCGTGCACGAGGTCGCGCACGGGCTGACGATGGCGTCCTACGGGCGGCGGATCGACCGGGCCGGCATCAAGGCGATCTTCATCCTGCCGTACGTGTTCGTGGACACCTCGGAGGCGTGGTTCGAGCCGCGGCGGCACCGGATCGCGGTCTCGGCGGCCGGACCGGTGTCGGACTTCGCGATCGGCGGGACGTTCGCGATCCTGTCGACCGTGGTCGGCGGAACGCTGCGCGAAGTCTTCTTCCAGCTGGCATTCTCGGCCTACATCGGCGGGCTGTTCAACCTGAACCCGTTCCTGGATCGCGACGGCTACCACATCCTCGTCGACGTGCTGCGCGAGCCGGGCCTCAAGAAGCGGGCCAAGGCGCAGTTCGAGCGGCGGGTGGGCGGCGACAAGCGCGCGACCGACAACCGCGCGCTGGCCCGGTACTCGATCGCGGCCGCGGTCTGGTCGATCGTCGGCGCGCTGTTCGCGATCGGGATGTCGCTGCGCTACGAGAAGATCATGGTGGCGCTGGCGCCGAAGCCGGTCGTCTACACGATCATGGCCACGATCTGGCTCGTGCTCTTCATCCCCTTCTTCCTGACCGTCGGCAAGCCGATGCTGGCCGGGCGGCGCAACCGTTGACCGATCTCGCCGCCTCCGACCAGCAGGTCGCCGCGCAGCTGATCGAGCGGCTGCTGACCGACCCGGCGTTCCGGACGCGCTTCCGGCGTGATCCGGCGAAGGCGTGCCGCGAGGCGGGGCTGGACGCGCTCGCGAACGAGATGTCGCTGGCGCCAGGCGGGGCGATGATGACGCTCGAGGTGCGCGAGTCCCGCTCCTCGCTGGCCGGCGTGATGATGGCCGCCGCCATGGAGGGCGTCGGCGTGTACGAGTTCACCAAGCACGTCGTGCCGCATCTCGAGGATGCGGCGTCATCGATCGGCGAGGTCCTCTCGCACGTCAACCTGCCGGCGATCCAGGCCGTGCTGCCGGACCTCGGCGGCGGAGGCGGCGGAGCCGGCAGTGCGGCGCTGCTGCCGGACGGACTGCCCCCGGGCGTCGGGGATGGCGGCGGCGCAGGCGGCGCAAGCGGCGCAGCGGCCGCCGCCGTCGATCAGGCGAGCGCGGCCCCGGCGCCACCTCCAGCACCGGCCGGCGGCGCCGATGCGAGCCTGCCGACCGCAACGGCCGCGTCCTCGGACGCGCCGGTCCCGGAGCCCGCCGCCGACGCGACCCTGCCGAGCCCGACCGACCTGCCCAGCGCCGGCTCGGTCAGCGACGCGAACCTGCCGGAGGGCAGCGCGCCCGTGCCGGTCGCGCACGCCGCGGCGGCGGTGGATGCGACCGCTGGTGGCGGTGGTGGCGCCGAGCCGGTCCCGAACCCCGACCAGTACGGGATGGCCGGCTCCGGCGGGCCGCCCAGCCTCGAAGCCAAGGCCGTCCTCGCCAACGCCAACATCACCCTCGACGCCAACGGCAAGCAGGACTTCTCCAGCGGCCGCATCGACCCGCGCCTCGCCGCGGTCATGCTCAAAC
>JAXDHL010000116.1:0-5857 GCA_034664525.1 Solirubrobacteraceae bacterium | reverse complement strand
CGATCATCAACTACGTCAAGAAGGAGTACAAGCTCCTGATCGGCCAGCAGACGGCCGAGGAAGTGAAGCTGGAGATCGGTTCCGCCTACCCCCTCGAGGAGGAGGTCCAGGCGGAGATCCGGGGTCGCGACCTTGTCTCCGGGCTGCCCAAGACCGTCGTCCTGACCTCCGAGGAGGTCCGGGCCGCGCTCGAGGAGCCGCTCGTGCAGATCATCGACGCGATCAAGGAGACCCTCGACCGCACCCCGCCGGAGCTCGCGTCCGACATCATGGACCGCGGGATCATGCTGGCAGGTGGCGGCTCCCTGCTGCAGGGGCTCGACGAGCGCCTGCGCGAGGAGACCCAGATGCCGGCGCACCGCGCCGAGTCGCCGCTCACCTGCGTGGCGGTCGGCTCCGGGCGCTCGCTGGAGGAGTTCGAGGCGATCCATCGCTCCAACCGCGGCAGCAATCGCAACCGCCGCCAGCCGGCTCGCCGCTAAGACCGTCCACGGGGGCCGACGTGCCCTCGGAACGGTCCACCGCGGTGGAACACTTGGACTGACCCACCCATGTACGACAAACAGGTCAGACGCCGTCGCCTCGTCCTCGCCGCCTTCGTGGCGCTCTCGATCGGGCTCCTCACGGTGTACTTCGGCGAGTCCTCGGGCGGCAGCCTGCACGCCGTCCAGCGGGGCGCGCTCTCGGTCCTGGGCCCGATCCAGGAGGGCGCCTCGCGCGCCCTGAAGCCGTTCCGCGACCTCTTCGGCTGGGTGGGGGACACGCTGGACGCCAAGAAGCAGCGCGACGGGCTGCTCAAGAAGAACGTCGCGCTGGAGCGCCAGGTCACCGATCTGCAGGCGCAGGCGGACGAGAACAAGTCGCTGAAGTCGCTGCTGCAGATCAACGAGCAGGGCGGCCTCAACCAGTACGACCCGGTGAAGGCCCGGGTGACGGCCCGCTCGGCGACGCTGTTCTACTCGCGGATGACGATCGACAAGGGCTCGAGCGCCGGCGTCGCGGCCGGCCAGCCGGTGGTCAACGGCGCCGGGCTGGTGGGCCGCGTGACCGAGGTCACGACCGGCTACTCGATCGTCACGCTGCTCACCGACGAGACGTTCGCCGCCGGCGCGCGCGTGCTCACGAGCGGCCAGCAGACGACCGTCCAGGCCTCGCTCAGCAAGCCCGGCGACCTCGAGCTCGAGCTCGTGCAGAACCCGGACAAGGTCCACCGCGGCGACCGCGTGATCACCGCCGGCTCGACCTCGGTCCGTCTGACCTCCTACTTCCCGCCCGGCATCCCGATCGGGCGCGTCTCGCGGATCGAGGTCGGCGACGGCGCGCTCGACCGCCGCATCCACGTCCGGCCCGCGGTCGACCTCGGCACGCTGCAGTTCGTCGAGGTGCTGACCAAGCAGGCGCCGGTCCAGACCGTGGCCTCGGCGACGGGGACGCCCGGCCCGTGACGGTCACGCCGGCACTCGTCGGGCGCCTGGTCGCCCTCGGCCTGCTCGGCGTCGTCCTGCAGGTGACCGCGGTGTCCCAGGTCGAGGTCTTCGGCGTCCCGGCCGACCTCGCTCCGCTGCTGACGATGGCGGTCGGCCTGCTGCTCGGCTCGACCACCGGCGCCGCGTTCGGGTTCGCGGTCGGCCTGCTGGCCGACACCGGGGAGCTGCAGACGC
This sequence comes from Solirubrobacteraceae bacterium, assembly GCA_034664525.1. Classification (GTDB taxonomy): domain Bacteria; phylum Actinomycetota; class Thermoleophilia; order Solirubrobacterales; family Solirubrobacteraceae; genus DATLGB01. The sequence goes on along the minus strand of JAXDHL010000116.1, from coordinate 4,196 downwards.
TCGGCGTGACCTCGCTGCTGCTGGTCACCGTCGGCTACGGCGCCGGCCGGCTGCGCGAGCTGCGCGACCCCGCCCACGGCCTGACCCCGATGGCGGTCGGCGCGGCGTCCGCCGCGATCGCCTCGGTCGGCTATGTGCTGCTGCAGTTCCTGCTCGGCGCCGACGTGCCGTTCTCGATCCTGCTGGTGCGCGACATCCTGATGAGCATCGCGCTCGCGACGCTGCTGTCGCTGCCGGTGTACGCGATCGTGCGCCGCGTGCTGCTGCCGTTCCTGCCCGACGATCCGCGCCGCCGCCGCCGCCGCGCGTACACGACCGGCGGCCTGTCGCCGCTCTCGCGCGCCCACCGCTGATGCCGGCCCCGCTCGACGACCGCCGACCCACGATGTCGCCGCAGCTGGCCAAGCGCGTCGCCGTGCTCGGCGGCCTGGCCTTCCTGCTGTTCGCGGCACTGTTCTTCCGGCTCTGGTTCCTGGAGGTCCTCTCCGGCCAGACCTACGTCTCCCAGGCGGCGCAGAACCGCGTCCGCAAGATCCGCATCGAGGCGCCGCGCGGCGACATCGTCGACCGCAACGGCAAGACGCTGGTCAAGACCCGTCAGGCCGCCGTCGTGCAGGTGCTGCCGAACCAGCTGCCGCCCTCGGAGCGCAACCTCGCCGCCGTGTACGGCTCACGCGTGTCGGCGTCCGAGCGCGCGCGGCTCGCCGCCGGCGACCGCCTGAAGGCGTTCGAGCGCCGCACGCGCAAGGTCAAGCACCTCACCCGCGCGCAGAAGCGCCAGCGGCGCCAGCTGTCGCGCGCGGCCCGGCAGGCGCGCGCCGTCCCGGTCCCGCCGATGCCGGCCGATCCGGCGGTCCACCGGCTCTACTACCGCCTCGGCCGCGTCCTCAGCACCCGCCCGCAGACGATCCACCGCCGCGTCATCGAGCAGGTGGCGATGACCCCGTACGCCGCGGTGACGGTCAAGACCGACGTCGGGTCGGCCGCCTTCAACTACCTGAAGGAGCGCCAGGCCCAGTTCCCCGGCGTCAAGCCCGAGATCCAGTACCTGCGCTACTACCCGTACAAGACGCTCGGCGCCCAGCTGTTCGGCACCCTGCGCGAGATCTCGCCGAGCGAGCTCAAGCTCAAGCGCTACCGGGGCGTCCAGGCCGGGGAGCGGATCGGCAAGGACGGCGTGGAGGAGACCTACGACCGCTACCTGCGCGGCACCGACGGCTACTACAAGCAGGTCGTCGACGCGCTCGGCCGGCCCTGCGACGACCCGGTCAAGTGCGCCGTGAAGCGCGTCAAGCCCCAGCAGGGCCAGCAGGTGCGCCTGACCATCGACCTGTCGCTGCAGCGCGCGGCGCAGGCGGCCGTCGCCCGCGGCATGGCGGCCGCCCCCAGCGGCACCGCCAAGGCCGGCGCCTTCGTGGCGATGGACCCGCGCAACGGCGAGGTGCTCGCGCTCGGCTCGGTCCCGAGCTTCGACGCGAACCTGTTCGCGAAGCCGATCAGCCAGCAGAAGTACGACCAGCTGAACTCCGACGCCGCCGGCAAGCCGCTGCTCAACCGCGCGATCGCCGGCGTCTATCCGACCGGCTCCGTGTTCAAGCTCGTCACGGCGATCGCCTCGCTGCAGTCCGGCACGATCACGCCGTCCGGCGTCATCAACGACCCCGGCTACTTCCAGCTCGGCCCGCAGCGGTTCGTCAACGCCAAGAACGAGAGCTACGGGACGCTCAACATCATCAAGGCGATCCAGGTGTCCTCGGACGTGTTCTTCTACACGCTGGGCTCCGACCTCTACGGCCAGGCCGGCCAGGTGCTGCAGACCTGGGCGCGCCGGCTCGGGTTCGGCCACCGCACCGGGATCGACCTGCCGGGCGAGTTCGCCGGCCTGGTCCCGGACCGCGCGTGGCGCGACTCGGGCTTCAAGTCGTACGAGAGCTGCCGCAAGAAGTACGGCCTCGGCTACCAGTCGCAGGCGGCGCTGTTCAAGTGCGGCGGGATCGACCGCCCCTACAGCCAGGGCGACAACGTCAACCTGGCGGTCGGTCAGGGTGACCTGCAGGCGACGCCGCTGCAGGTGGCCACCGCCTACTCCGCGCTCGCCAACGGCGGCCGCGTCGTCCAGCCGCACCTCGGCGCCGACATCGAGGACGGCGCCGGCCGGCTGCTGCAGCGCATCAAGACGGCCCCGCGGCGCAAGCTCGCCATCTCGGCGACGACGCGCTCGACGATCATGGAGGGCCTGCACCTGGCGACGTCGGCGTCCGGCGGCACGTCGGCCGACGTCTTCAAGGGGTTCCCGTACCCTGTCTACGGCAAAACGGGTACCGCCGAGCGCGGCATCAACCCGGACCAATCCTGGTACGTGGCCTACGTCCCCCATCGGACCAAACCGATCGTCGTCGCCGTGACCATCGAATCCGGTGGCTTCGGTGCCGAGACCGCCGCACCCGCGGCGCGTCTCATCCTCTCGAACTGGTTCCATCTGGGGGACCGGACGTTCCACAGCGGCAGCTCCCAGACCCGATGAGCCTCCAGACCCCGATCAGCCCGGCCTCCGAGCCGCCGCCCCCGCTCATGCCGCGGGAGATCCGCCTGCGGGTGGATCCGCTGCTGATGCTGGCGGCGATCGGCCTGGTCGTGTGCTCGGTGATCGTGCTCAAGGGCGCGACCGCGAATGACGTCCCGGGTGACCCGCATTACTACGTCGTCCGGCAGCTCACGTTCGGGGTCGTGGGACTGGTGCTGATGTACGGCATCTCGCGGCTGGACTACTCGCGCTTGCGCGAGCTCAAGTACGTCCTGTACGGATTCATGATCGCGTCGATCGTCGTGGTCTACGCGCTCGGCACGGCCTCACACGGATCCAAGCGCTGGATCCCGACGCCGTTCTTCAATCTCCAGCCATCCGAGCTCGGGAAGCTGTTGCTCGTGGTGGCCCTCTCGTCGTTCCTCGTGGACCGCATGCGAAGAGGTCCCGGCGGCCGGGAGACGACGGCGCGCGTGATGCTGCTCGCGCTGTTCCCGGCCATGCTCGTCATGGCCCAGCCCGACCTCGGCTCCTCGATGGTCTACGTCGCAGGCGCGATCGCCCTCCTCGTGGTGGCGGGAACGCCGTGGCGGCATTTCGCGGCCCTGAGCGCCCTGGGCGCCGTGGCCATCGCACTGACGCTCGTCGCGCTTCCCGCGGCCGGCGTCAACGTGCTCAAGCCCTATCAGGTGGACCGGCTCACGTCGTTCCTGCACCCGTCCAGCGTGGCGGGCAAGGAGGGCTACCAGCAGCAGCAGTCCAAGATCGCGATCGGGTCCGGCGAGAAGACCGGCCGGGGCGTGCAGAACGCGACCCAGACGGGACTGAACTTCCTGCCCGAGCACCACACCGACTTCATCTTCGCGGTGGTCGGCGAGACCTACGGGTTCGTCGGCGCCGCGCTCGTGTTGTCCCTCTACGCGCTGTTGATATGGCGCGGGCTGCACATCCTCACGCAGGCGAAGAACCTGTTCGGCGCGCTGATCGCCGGCGGCATCACGTTGATGCTGCTCTTCCAGATCTTCGTCAACGTCGGGATGACCGTCGGGATCATGCCCATCACGGGCATCCCGGCTCCGTTGTTGAGCTACGGCGGTTCGTCGATGCTCGTCACGTTCATGGCGCTCGGCCTCTTGCAGAGCATCTCCGCGCAGGCGCGCGAGGTCGCGGCAGCCAAGACACGGACGACCATCCTGTGATCGCCATGAGAAGGAACATCCCCTTTGAGAAAGCAAGTGTTGGTCACGGTCGACCGGGAAGAGACCCGGGTCGCGATCCTCGAGGCCGCCAAGGATGCCCCGTCGGGCACCGGGCGCCGTGGGCGCCGCCGCCGCGGCGGACCTGAGCTCGCGTCCGGCTACCGCGCCTCGGAGATCTACTTCGAGCGCCGCGGGAACCGGTCGATCGTCGGAAACATCTACAAGGGCGTCGTCGACAACGTCCTGCCCGGCCTCGAGGCCGCCTTCGTCGACATCGGCCTGGAGAAGAACGGCTTCCTGCACGTCGACGAGATCGTCCTGCCCGGCGTCGAGCGCGTGCAGCGCGGCCGTGGCCACGGCAAGGGCCCGTCGATCGTCGACCTGCTCAAGCCCGGCCAGGAGGTCGTGGTCCAGGTCATCAAGGACCCGCTGAAGACCAAGGGCGCCCGGCTGTCGATGGAGGTCACCATCGC
>JAXDHL010000115.1:0-4472 GCA_034664525.1 Solirubrobacteraceae bacterium | reverse complement strand
TGCGCGCGCAGCTGGCCGAGCTGATGGACCTCCACGGCGCGGCGGCGCTGCTGGCCTGGGACCAGAACACCTACATGCCGCCGGGCGGGGCGGACGCGCGCGCGGACCAGCTCGCGACGCTCGAGCGCCTGTGGCACGCGCGCCTGGTCGACCCCGCGCTCGCGCGGTTGCTCGACGCGCTGGAGCCGTGGGCGGCCGGCATCGATCCCGACGGCGACGACGCGCGGCTGATCCGGGTCGCCCGTCGCGACCATGAGAAGGCGGTCCGCGTCCCCGAGGCGCTGGCGGTCGGGATGGCCCGCGAGGGCGCGCGCGGCTACGCCGCCTGGATCGCGGCGCGCGAGACCGGCGACTTCGGCCGCTTCCGCGACCCGCTGGCCCGCCAGGTCGAGCTGCGGCGCGAGTACGCCGCCTGCTTCCCGGAGGCGGCGCACCCCTACGACGTCCTGCTCGACGACTTCGAGCCCGGCATGACGACCGCCGAGGTCCGGCCGCTGTTCGAGGCGCTGGTGACCGCGCTCAAGCCGTTGGTGGCGGACGCTGCCGACGCCGACGACGCCGAGCCGATGAACGGCGTCTTCGCCGGCGACTTCGCGGTCGACGCGCAGCGCGCCGCGCTCGAGAGCATCCTCGGCGAGCTGGGCTTCGACCGTCGCCACTGGCGGCTGGACGCCTCGCCGCACCCGTTCGCCCAGTCGCCCGGCCACGGCGACATCCGCATCACCAGCCGGTACCGCAGCGACGATCTCGCGTTCAGCCTGTACTCGGGGCTGCACGAGTTCGGGCACGGACTCTACGACGCCAACCTCGGCCCGGAGCTGCGCCGGACGCCGTTGCACGAGTGCGCGTCGCTCGGCATCCACGAGTCTCAGAGCCGGACCTGGGAGAACCTCGTCGGCCGCTCGCGGCCGTTCTGCGGCTGGCTGCTCCCGCACCTGCAGCGGCTCCTGCCCGGCTTCGACGGCCTCTCGGCCGACGCGCTGTACCGCGGCGTCAACGCGGTTCAGCGGACGCTGATCCGGACCGAGGCCGACGAGACGACCTACAACCTGCACGTCGCCCTGCGGATGGACCTGGAGCTGGCGCTGCTCGAGGCCCGGCTGGAAGTCGACGACCTCCCGGCGGCGTGGGCGACCGGCATGCGCGACCTGCTCGGGCTGGAGGTCCCCGACGACGCTCGCGGCGTGCTGCAGGACGTGCACTGGGCCCAGGGCTCGTTCGGCTACTTCCCGACCTATACGCTCGGGAACCTGATGGCCGCGCAGCTGTGGCAGCAGGTCCGCGAGGACCTACCCGACCTCGACGAGCGCATCGGCGCCGGTGAGTTCCGGCCGCTGCGCGACTGGCTGCGCGAGCACGTGCACCGGCACGGGCGCAAGTACACGCAGCGCGAGCTGCTGCGGCGCGCGACCCGGCAGGAGCTGTCCGTCGAGCCCTTCCTCGAGTACCTGCGCGCGAAGCTCGTCGACACGGGCGCGCTCGCGTCGGCGTAGGCGAGGACGGCGCTCCCGCAGGACGAGGCGGGAGGGCCGGCCGCGCTAGGGCTGCTTGCGGCCGGCGCGCAGCGCGTCGATCGCCTTCTCGACCCGGCGCGCGCGGGTCGCGGGCTGCTTGGCGCTCGTGACCGACTCGTTGAAGTAACCGCGCTGGGTCGGCGTCAGTTTCTCGAAGCGTTCGAGCGCGTCGTGCGCGCCTGCCAGCGCCTCGGCCAGGTCCTCCGGCACCGCGCTCTCACGCGAGCCGTGGTCGAGCTCGATCCTCACCTCGAGCTCGTCGCCGGCCGCGACGCCGGCTGCCTCCCGGTTGGCCGCGCTGACGCCGATCAGGAAGGTGCCGCCGTAGGACGCGATCGTGCTCGGGTAGGTGTGCGCGCCGTTCAGCGTGACCCGGACCGCCGGGCGCTTGCCGGCCCCCAACTCCTCGACCACCTCGGACGGCACCGCGAAGCCGGTCGCGGTCTTGCCGTGCGCCTCCAGCAGCGCGCGGAACGTCGTCATTCCCTGGCGGGCTCGAGCTCCGGCACCGCGTCGTCCGGCTTACGCGCCGAGAGCATCGTCGAGGCGGGAACCGGGACGCCGGCGGCGGCGTAGGCCTCGTCCTGGTCGACGGTCTCCTTTTCGAGCAGCGCGTGGGCCAGCCCGTCCAGCGCGTCGCGGTGCTGCGAGAGCAGGTGGGTGACGCGCTCGTGCGAGACGTCGACGAGGCGCTTGACGCTCACGTCCAGCAGCCGGCGCGTCTCGTCGGACGGCCCGTCCGGGATGAACGGGTTGTTGTCCTGTGGCAGCGCGACGACGAAGCCGATCTCCTCCGACATGCCCCAGCGGCCGACCATCGAGCGGGCGATCCCGGTGACCTGCTCGATGTCGGACTCGGCGCCGGTGGTGATCGTGTGGAGCACGACCTCCTCGGCCACGCGGCCGCCGAGGGCGACGTCGATGCGCGCCTCGAGCGCCTGCCGGTCGTAGGAGATGCGGTCGTTGTCGGGCGACGAGAACGTCACGCCCAGGGCGCGGCCGCGCGGGATGATCGACACCTTGCGGACGGGGTCCGCGCCCGGCGTGAACATGCCGACGACCGCGTGGCCGGCCTCGTGGTACGCGGTCCGTCGCCGGTCCTCCTCGCTCATCAGCATCTTGCGCGGCGCGCCCAGCACGATCTTCTCGAGCGAGTCCGTGAAGTCCTCGTGCTTGACCTTCTCGTGCTCGCGGCGGGCGGCCAGCAGTGCGGCCTCGTTGCACAGGTTGGCGATGTCGGCGCCGACCATGCCCGGCGTGATCGCGGCGATGCGGCTGAGGTCGACGTCGGGGTCGAGCGGGACCGAGCGCGTGTGAACCTCGAGGATCCGCCGGCGGCCGTCCAGGTCCGGCGCCGGCACGGTCACCCGGCGGTCGAAGCGCCCAGGGCGCAGCAGCGCCGAGTCGAGCACCTCGGGACGGTTGGTCGCGCCGAGCACGATGACGGTCGCGTCGGACTCGAAGCCGTCCATCTCGGTGAGGATCTGGTTCAGCGTCTGCTCGCGCTCGTCGTTGGAGCCCGACCCGAAGCCGGCGCCGCCGGAGCGCGCACGGCCCACCGCGTCGAGCTCGTCGATGAAGATGATCGCGGGCGCCGCCTCCTTGGCCTGCTTGAACAGGTCGCGCACGCGGGCGGCGCCGACGCCGACGATCGCCTCGACGAACTCCGACGCCGAGCTCGAGAAGAACGGGACGCTGGCCTCTCCGGCGACGGCCCTCGCGAGCAGCGTCTTGCCCGTGCCGGGCTGGCCGGCGAGCAGCACCCCGCGCGGGATGCGGCCGCCCAGGCGCTGGTAGCGGTCCGGGTTCTTGAGGAAGTCGACGACCTCGAGCAGCTCCTGCTTGGACTCGTCGATGCCGGCGACGTCCTTGAACGTCACCCGCTGCTCGGCGGCATCCACGCGGCGCGCGCGCGAGCGGGCGAACGCGCCGAGCCCGGTCAGGGCCCCGCCGCCGGCCCGGCGCGCCATGTAGACGAACAGCCCCACGAGCAGCAGCACCGGGCCGAAGCCGAGCAGGATCGAGAGCAGCGTCCCGCGGCCGTCGCCGATCGGCTTCGCGTCGATGACGACGTTGTGGTTCTGCAGCGTCGCCTCCAGCTGGTCGCCGTTGACGAAGGCCGGGATCTCGGTCGTGAAGTTCTTGGCCGGGGTCGCCTGGTCGTTCGGGTAGCGCACGGCGGACTTGAACTCGCCGGTGATCGTCTCCCCCTGCGGCGAGATCCGCGTGACGTTGCCCTCCTTGACCTGGTTGAGGAAGTACGGGGAGTAGGGGACGGCCGGCCGCTCCACGGGCGGCGCGAGGACCTGCAGCAGCAGCCAGTTGAGCCCGAGCAGGATGACGACGATGGCCAGGAAGCCCGGGCGCGGCGCCCGCCGCTTGGGCGTCTTGGATCCCTGCTCGTCCTCCGGCGGCGTTCGCGAGGGGATCCGGGGGCGGCGCTCGTGCGGGGCGGGAACGTCTGGCATCGGTCCCACGCACACTACATCGCGCACGTTGCGGAGACCTGGAGAGGCGAACGTCCGTTCGCTTCTCTACAGTGGGGCGGAGTTATGAATCGCCAGTCGGAGATCGTCGTCAGCGGTGCCCGGGAGCACAATCTCAAGGACATCACGGTGTCCATGCCGCGCGATGCGCTGGTGGTCATCACCGGCCTGTCGGGCAGCGGCAAGTCCTCGCTGGCGTTCGACACCATCTACGCCGAGGGCCAGCGCCGGTACGTCGAGTCGCTGAGCGCGTACGCGCGCCAGTTCCTCGGGCAGATGGACAAGCCGGACGTGGACTCGATCGAGGGGTTGTCGCCGGCGATCTCGATCGACCAGAAGACGACGTCGCGCAACCCGCGCTCGACGGTCGGCACGGTGACCGAGATCTACGACTACCTGCGCCTGCTGTGGTCGCGGATCGGCAAGCCGCATTGCTACAACTGCGGGCGGCCGATCGCCGCCCAGTCGGCCG
>JAXDHL010000114.1:0-2695 GCA_034664525.1 Solirubrobacteraceae bacterium | reverse complement strand
TCGTCGCGGGGACGTACCCGGGCGCCGAGGAGCAACGCCCCGCCGACGCCGGGCAGCCAGTCCTCGAGACCCGTGTACGGCAGGCGCGGACCCGCGGACGCGGGCGTTGCTGAAGGGCCGGGCTGGTTCGGAGCGGGCGTGGCGGCCGCCTGCGCGGGGGCGGGGGCCGGCGTGGCCGTCGCCGCCGGAGCGCGCGGGGTCGCCGTCGGCGTCGCCTTCTCCTGGTCGGAGCCGAACGGATCGGAGTACTGATCGTCGCCGGCCCCCTGCGCGAGGGCGCTCGCGGGCATCAGGGCGACGATGGCTGCGCCTACGGCCAGCCCTCGCCGGAGTCGCGGTCCGAGCGGCATGAGCGGGCCAGTGTAGACCGCTCCCTCCGCTACGGTCGTGGCGGCTATGCGGCACATCCTGCTGTTGACCGACCGAGATTGGACGCACCCGCAGGGCGGCGGCACGGGCGCGAACCTGTTCGGCCAGGTCGCCCATTGGCTCGAGTGGGGACACCGCGTGACCGTCGTCGCGGGGACGTACCCGGGCGCCGATGAGGTCTCGCGGCCGGCGCCGGGGCTGGAGCTGCATCACATGGGCTCGCGCACGACGGTCTTCCCGCGAGCGGCGTGGGCGGTCCGGCGCGGGCTCGCGCGCGACGCCGACGTCGTCCTCGAAGTGGTCAACGGGATCACCTTTCTGACCCCGCTGTGGTGCAAGACGCCGCGCGTGACGCTGGTGCATCACATCCACCGCGACCACTACGTGACCGAGCTCGGGCGCAAGGGCGCGGTCGCGGCGATCGTCGCCGAGACGCTGCCGCTGAAGCTCCTGTACGCCGGCACGCCGTTCCTGACCATCTCGGAGTCCGCGCGCCAGGACATCGTCGCGCTCGGCGTGCCCGAGTCCGACGTGCACGTCGGCTACCTCGGCGTGGTGCCGTTCCCCGAGCCTTCGGCGGAGCGCGACACGGCGCCGCGGCTGCTGTACCTGGGCCGTCTGAAGCGCTACAAGCGGATCGAGCTCCTGCTCGACGTCCTCGAAGGCGTCCCGGGGGCGGTGCTGGACATCGCCGGCGAGGGCGATCACCGGCCCGCGCTGGAGGCGGCGATCGCCGAGCGCGGGCTCGGTGAGCGCGTCGTGCTGCACGGGCACGTCTCGGAGGCGTTGAAGGCGGACCTGTATTCGCGGGCGTGGGTGAACCTGACGGCCTCATCGGCCGAGGGCTGGTGCCTGACCGTGATGGAGGCCGCCACGCGCGGCACACCGAGCGCGGCGATCCGCATCGGCGGGCTGCCGGAGTCGATCGTCGACGGCTCGACCGGGCTGCTGGCCGACGACGGGCCGGGGTTGACGGCCGCGGTGCAGCGGCTGGTGGCCGACGACGAGTTGCGTTCGCGCATGGGCGCCGCCGCTCAGGCGCGGGCGGAGGCGTTCACGTGGGAGCGCACCGCGCGCGAGTCGCTCACCCTGCTGGAGGAGACCTCGGCGCGCGAGCCCGTGCGGCTGCGCGAGGTGGCCGCCCGCTCGGAGACGTTGAAGGCCGCGGGCATGGCCGCCGCCACCATGGCCAACAACGGCCTCGCGCTCGTCTTCACCGTGCTCTTCGCCCGCATCCTGGGCGCGACGGACTACGGCTCGCTGGCGGCGCTGGTGTCGACGTTCGTGATCCTGTCTGTGCCGGGCTCGGCGGTGCAGGTGGCGGTGGCGCGCGAGATCGCGCTGGGCCGGCTGGGCGAGGGCCCGCACCTGGCCGCGACGCTGGCGGTCTGGCGAAAACGGCTGCTGCTGACGGGTGTGGCGGTCACGGCGTGTGCCGTGCTGCTGCGCGAGCCGATCGCGGACCTGATCTCCGTGCCGGAGCAGTGGGCCGCGGCCGCGGCCGCGCCCACCGGTGTGTTGTGGCTGCTCTTGTCGGTCGAGCGCGGCGCCCTGCAGGGCGCACACCTGTACAAGCCGGTCGCCTGGTCGATCGTGCTGGAGGCGGCGGGGCGGCTCTTCTTCGGGCTGGCATTGGTGGGGCTCGGGATGGGCGTCACCGGTGCGTACTTCGGCACGCCGCTGTCGTTGGCCGCGACCGCGTTCGGGCTGTGGTGGATCTCTCGCGCGCGGCTCGGTCGCCCCGCCGTGGGCGCCGCCGCGCGCCGGCTGCGCGACCTCGTCGGCGGCGCCTGGCCCGCGGTTCTGGGCCTGTTCCTGGTCGCGCTGCTGCAGAACGTCGACGTGATCCTGGTCAAGCGCCAGATCGGCGGCGACGCCGCGGGCGCCTACGCCGCCGCCGCCGTGGCCGCGAAGGCGGTCGTGTGGGTGGCGATCGGCATCGGCCTGTACCTGCTGCCCGAGGCGACCCGCGCCGCCCGCCACGGAGAGGATCCGAGGCCGGTGCTGGCACGCGCTCTGGCGGTCGTGGCGGCGGTCGCCGTGCCGATGCTGATCGTCTACGGGCTGTTCCCGAAGACCGTGCTGCGGCTGGCGTTCGGGCCGGAGACGGTCGTGGCCTCGGGAGCGTTGTTCGTCCTGGCGTGCGCGATGACCCTGCTGGCCGTCGGCTATCTGGGCGTGCAGTACATGCTCGCGCTGGGCCGCGTGGCGTTCCTGCCGGCGCTGGGCGTGGTGGCGATCGCGGAGCTCGCGCTGCTGAGCACGATCGGGTCGAAGTCGCTGGTCGTGTTCGCCGCCTGCGTCCTGGCGCTGCAGGCCGCGGCGG
>JAXDHL010000113.1:0-4109 GCA_034664525.1 Solirubrobacteraceae bacterium | reverse complement strand
GCCCGTACAGGACGTCCTGGGTCGGATCGCCGATCGCCGAGGCGCGCAGGCGCTCGTCGAGCTTGGCCACGAACGCGTCGTGGACGTCGGCGTACACGATCGCGGTGCCGAGCGACGTGCAGCGCTGGCCGGCGGTCCCGAAGCCGCCGAACAGCGCGCCCTCGACCGCGAGGTCGAGGTCGGCGTCGGGCATGACGACCATCGGGTTCTTCCCGCCGAGCTCGAGGCACGGGGACTGGACGTGACGGCCGCACAGGGCGCCGATCTCGGAGCCGATCGCGCTCGAGCCGGTGAAGCCGACCTTGTCGACCAGGCCCTGCTCCAGCGACTGCTCGAGCCCCGCGAACGTCGCCGGTCCGTCGGACTGGACGACGCTCAGCACGCCGCCGGGGACGCCGCCCGCGTGGAACAGGCGGGCCAGCGCGTCGCCGGAGGCGGCGGCGTATTCGGCCGGCTTCCAGACGACGGCGTTGCCGCACAGGATCGCCGGCACGAGATACCAGGAGGGGACGGCGACGGGGAAGTTCCCGGCCGTGATGATGGCGGCGACCCCGACGGGCACGCGGAACGTGAACAGCTGCTTGTCGGGCATCTCCGACGGGACCGTCTGGCCGTACAGGCGGCGGCCCTCGCCGATGAAGAAGTCGCAGGTGTCGATGATCTCCTGCACCTCGCCGAGCGCCTCGGCGTAGGGCTTGCCGATCTCGCGCGTGACCAGGCGGGCGAGCGCCTCCTTGTTGGCCTCGACCAGACGGCCGACGTTCGCGATCACGTGTCCGCGCGCGGGCGCGGGGACCTTGCGCCACTCGGCCTGCGCGGCACGGCCGGCGCGGGCGGCGTCGACGAACGTGGCGGCGTCGCCGAGGGCGATCTCGGCCACGACGTCGTCGAGGTGGGCGGGGTTGGTGGAGCGCAGTCGGCCGCCGGGAGCGTCGTCGCGGACACGGCCGTCGACAATCGAAGCGACCTGTCGCGTTGCGGTTGCAGTGGCGGGCATGGGCCACACGCTACCGCGGGGCCGGGGCCCCGCCTTCACCGGTCCCTGAGGACGGGTGCGACGGTGCCGCGGGTCAGTGCCAGCGCGTGCGGCCGCGGCAAGCATGTGTTGCTGCTCCCGACCGGAAGGAACCGCACACCGTATGACGCCGCTCCGAAGGCCCCTCACGGCGCTGCTCGCCGCCACCGCCGCGCTGGCCGCCGGGGCGCCGGCTGCGAGCGCGAGCGCCGCGCCCGCCTTCGCGGGGTTCCAGACGATGCCGATCGGCGCCGGGTCGTTCCCCGGCAGCTTCCCGGCCGGGGCGTGCTCCTCCTCGTCCGCCGACGGCCAGGGCCCGACGGGCGGAGTGGAGATCCATGCCTGCGGTCTCACGTTCATCGGCCCGATCACGCAGGTCACGACCGTGATGGGCCCCACGATCATCGCCGCGTCGTTCGTCGGCAGCTCGATCGTGTCCGGCGGCAACGTCGCCGTCGGCCCCTGACAAGCCGGGGCGCGATTCGTACGCTTGTCGCATGGGTCGCTACGGGAAGCGCGCGGACCTGATCGTCCACGAGCAGGAGCCATTCAACGCCGAGACCGGGCTCGCGGCGCTGGCCGAGGGTCCGCTGACCGCCACGGACGCGTTCTACGTCCGCGGGCACGGCGCGGTGCCGGAGGTCGACCCCGCCCGCTGGCGGCTGCGCGTGCATGGGCTCGTCGAGCGGGAGCTGGACCTCTCCCTGACCACCCTGCGCGAGGCGTTCCGGGAGCACGAGGTGACCGCGACCCTGCAGTGCGCCGGCAACCGCCGCGCGGGCCTGATGGCGATCCGCGACATCCCCGGCGAGGCGCCGTGGGGTCCCGGAGCGACCGGCACGGCGACCTGGACCGGCGTCCCGCTCGCCGACGTGCTGGCGCTCGCCGGCCCGCCGGCCGACGCGGCGCATGTCGGATTCGTGGGCGCCGACCTCTGCCACGAGGCGCAGCCTGCCCAACGCTTCGGGGGCTCGATCCCGCTCGACAAGGCGTCCCGCCCCGAGGTCCTGCTCGCCTGGGCGATGAACGGCGAGCCGCTCGCGCCCGTGCACGGCGCCCCGCTGCGGGTGGTCGTGCCCGGCTACATCGGCGCGCGCAGCGTCAAGTGGCTCGAGCGCATCGAGGTCCGGGCGACGCCGTGGCAGGGGTACTTCCAGCACGTCGTCTACCGGCTGTTGCCGGAGGACGGGACGCCGGGCCCGGGCGCTGGGATGCCGCTCGGCCTGGTCGCGCTCAACGCCGACGTGCTGTCTCCGGCCGCGGACGAGACGGTCGCCGCCGGCCCGGTCGAGTTGCGTGGCTACGCGTTCGCGGGCGGGGAGCGCCACGTCGCGCGGGTCGACGTCTCGCTCGACGGCGGCACCAGCTGGTCGCAGGCGGAGCTGCTCGACGATCTCGGACCGTGGGCGTGGCGATACTGGCGGATCACGGTCGAGCTCGCGCCGGGTGCGCATGAGATCGTCGTCCGCGCCTGGGACTCCTCGGCCGCCACGCAGCCGGAGGACGAGGCGGCGCTCTGGAATCCGAAGGGCTACGTGAACAACGCCCGCCCGCGGCTCCGGCTGCGCGCCGCCGCTCAGTCGGGCGGGTAGGTTTCCGTCGATGCCAGCGCGCGAGCGACAGCCGCCCGGTGGCGGACGCTTCGACCAGGCAGGTGACGCCACGCGGCGAACCCGGCTCGCCAACGAGCGCACCTATCTCGCGTGGTGGCGGACGGGTCTGACGGCGTTCGCGGTCGCCGTCGGGTCCGGGAAGCTCGTCCCGGCGCTCGCGCCCGGAACGACCTGGCCGTACACCGTGATCGGGATCGGCTTCGCGCTCGTCGGCGCCTTCTGCTCGGGCTACGCGTTCTGGCGCTACCGCGAGGTCGAGGACGCCATCGGCCGTGGCGAGTTCGCTCCCCCGGAGCGACGCCTCGTCGCGCTGCTCTCGACGGTCGGCGCCGCGGTCGGCCTGCTGCTGGTCGTCGTGCTCCTGACGAAGAGCTAAGCCTGGCTAAGGCGGGCGCAGAGGCGACTAAGGGCCCGCGGCGCGAAACCCGCGCCGTTCGCCCGATGCGCGGGGAGCGTCTCAGCCGCACCATGGGGAGCGTGCCATCCACCACCCCGACCGGAGCCCCTCATGACCAACCAGCTGCTCAGCCAGATCGCCACCGACCGGGAGGCCGACATCGCCCGCACGGCGGACCGCCGGCGCCTCCTGCGGACGACGCTGACGGGCCTCGGAGCGCGGATCTCGCGCCGGGGCCGTCCAGCGTCGGCCGGCGGTGGGATGCTTCCCCTGTGGCGACACGGGTCACCAGCACGCGGTTCGTAGGCCGCGACGCCGAGCTCGCAGAGCTGCGCGCGGCGCTCGCCGAGGCCGAGACCGGCCAACCGTCCCTGGCCTTCGTGGCCGGGGAGTCCGGCGTCGGCAAGACACGCCTCGTGACCGAGCTGCAACGGGCCGCGCGTGACGACGGTGTCCGCATCCTGTCCGGCGAGTGCGTCGACCTCGGCGAGGGCGAACTCCCCTTCGCCCCGCTGGTGGGCGCGCTGCGACCGCTGGCTCGAGCCGCCGATCCGGTGCTCGAGTCCCTCCCCCAGGCGGCCCGCGAGGCCTTGCGCGGCATGCTGCCCGGCCTCGCGGGCGCCGCCCTCCCCCACGAGCCCGCCGACGAGGCCGCGACCGCGCGCTCGCGGCTGTTCGAGGCGGTCCTCGAGCTGCTCGACCGCCTCGGCGCCGACGGCGGGCTGCTGCTGTGCATCGAGGACCTCCACTGGGCCGACCGCGCGACGCGCGCGTTCGTCGCCTACCTCGCGACCGCGCTGTGCTCCGAGCGCGTGCTCGTGGTCGCGACCTACCGGCCCGACGAGCTGCACCGTCGCCATCCACTGCGCCCGCTGCTGGCCGAGCTGGAGCGCGACGTGCGGGCCCGACGGGTCGAGTTGCGACCGTTCACCCGCGACGAGCTCGCCGAACAGCTGTGCGACATCCTCGGCTCGCCGCCGTCCGAGGAGCTGCTGGACCGCCTGTGGGCGCGCTCGGAGGGCAACGCGCTGTTCGCCGAGGAGCTGCTGGCCGCGGGCCTCGACGGCCGTGGCGGCCTGCCGCC
>JAXDHL010000112.1:0-9608 GCA_034664525.1 Solirubrobacteraceae bacterium | reverse complement strand
CCGGGTCGTACAACTCGCGCGGCAGCACGGGCACGACGACGTGCTTCCAGAGGTCGTCGGGGATCAGCGACTCGGCGCCCTCGGCGTGCTGGGTCGAGATCAGCAGCTTCTCGACCGCGACCGGCTTGCCGTCGCGGTAGCGCACCGAGACCTGGGTCTTGCCGTCCGGGCGCAGGTAGTCGAGCGTGCCGTCCTTGCGGACCTCGCTCAGGCGCTCGGCGAGGCGGTGGGCGAGCGAGATCGGCAGCGGCATCAGCTCCGGCGTCTCGTTCGTCGCGTACCCGAACATCATGCCCTGGTCGCCCGCGCCGGCGACGTCGAGCTCGTCGTCGTCGGAGGCGTCGGTGCGCCGTTCATAGGCCTGGTCGACGCCCTGGGCGATGTCGGGCGACTGCTTGTCGATCGCGTTGAGCACCGCGCAGGAGTCGGCCGAGAATCCGAGCGCGGCGTCCGTGTAGCCGATCTTGCGGATCGTCTCGCGGGCGATCTCCTGGATGTCCACGTAGGTCGTGGTCGAGATCTCGCCCGAGATGACGACGAGGCCGGTGTTGACCAGCGTCTCGCAGGCCACGCGGCCGGTCGGATCGTCCCTGAGCACGGCGTCGAGGACGCCGTCGGAGATCTGGTCGGCGACCTTGTCGGGGTGGCCCTCCGTGACCGACTCGGAGGTGAACAGGTACTCGTTTTCGGCGTAGGTGCTCATGGGATCTGGGGACGAGCTCCGCAGTGGTGGTGGCATTCCCCTGGCGTCGCACGACGGCACCGAGCGTGCGGATCTTCCGCAGGTCCCCGCGTACCGCCTCATACGCTCGCGTGCCGGGGAGCCCGGCCCGTCCGGCGAGCGCCAGGAGCTGGCTGAAGTCGAAGAAGCCTACCGCCTCGGGCAGCGCAGCTAGCCGTCGGCCCGCCGGCGCTGCTTGCGCTCGGCGAAGTCGATCACGAGCGGGATCCCGTCGAGCCCGTAGCGCTCGCGCAGGCGGTTCTCGATGAAGAACGCGTAGTCGCGGGTGACGCGGGTGCGCGAGTTGACCTGGATCGAGATGCGCGGCGGCCGGGTGCCGATCTGCGCCCCGTAGAGGAGCTTGAGGCGGTGGCCCTGCTTGGCCGGCGGCTGGCGGATCTCGACCACGTCGCCGAGGAACTTGTTCAGCTCCGGGGTCGGGATCCGGTAGGCGCGGCGGTCGGCCAGCGACACCGCCTCGACCAGCAGGCGCTGGACGTTGCGCTTCGTGAGCGCGGAGGCGGTCAGCACCTTCGGGCGCAGCCGCAGCTTGCGCAGCACGACGGCGCGCTGAGCGTCGATGTCGAAGTCGTCGCCGCTGGTCAGGTCCCATTTGTTGAGCACGAGCGCGGTCGCGCAGCCCGAGCGCATCGCAAGGTCGGCGATCCGCAGGTCCTGCGAGGTCACGCCCTCGGTGGCGTCGCAGACGACGAGCGCCACGTCGGCGCGCTCGGCGGCGCGCTGGGCGCGCAGCGACGTGTAGTACTCGACCGACTCGCGCACCTTGGCGGCGCGGCGGATGCCGGCCGTGTCGACCAGGCGCATGCGGCGACCCTCGAACTCGAGCTCGATGTCGATCGGGTCGCGGGTGGTGCCGGCGACGTCGGAGACGATCGTGCGCTCGAAGCCGAGGAACGTGTTCAACAGCGAGGACTTGCCGACGTTCGGGCGGCCGATGATCGCCAGCCGGATGAGGTCCTCGTCCTCGTTCTCCTCGGGATCCCCCTCGGGACCGGCGGCGACCATCGCGTCCAGCAGGTCACCGGTGCCGAGGCCCTGCGCGGCCGAGACCGCCAGCGGGTCGCCGAGGCCGAGCCCGTAGAACTCGGCCGCGAGCGAGACGTCGCCGGGCCCGTCGATCTTGTTGGCGGCGACCAGCACCGGCCCGTCCCAGCGGCGCAGGATGTCGGCGATCTCGACGTCGCCGGGGCGCAGACCGGCCTTGGCGTCGACCACCAGCACGGCGACCTGGGAGTCGGCGAGCGCGGCACGCGCCTGGTCGCCGATCGAGACCGTCAGCGGGTCGTCGTCGGCGAGGTCGATGCCGCCGGTGTCGATCAGGGTCAGCCGGCGGCCGTTCCAGTCGGTCTCGAGCTCCCGGCGGTCGCGGGTGACGCCGGCGGTCTCGTGCACGATCGCATCGCGCGACTGCGTGAGCCGGTTCACCAGCGATGACTTGCCGACGTTGGGATAGCCGACGATCGCGACCTTCATCAGGCCGGGCTCCTGGCCATACCGGCGATCCGCTCGACGACCTCGTCGAGCGTCATCCCGGTGCTGTCGACGGTCGCCGCCCCGGGCGCCGGCTCGAGCGTCGAGCGGCCGTGGCCCTGGTCGCGCTGGTCGCGCTCGTGCAGTTCGTCGATGGACACCTCGCGGCGCTGCGCCCGCTCCTCGGGCGAGGCGGTCAGGTAGACCTTCACCTCGGCGTCCGGCTTGACGACCGTCGCGATGTCCCGGCCCTCGGCGACCCAGTCACCGTCGGTGAGCAGCGCCTGCTGCTTGGCGACCAGCACGGCGCGGACGGCGGGGTCCCCGGCACGCAGGCTCGCGGCGTGGGCGGCCTCCGGCGTGCGGATCGCGGCGGTCACGTCGCGGCCGTCGACCAGCACGCGGTCGCCGTCGAACGCGATCTCGCAGTCGGCCGTGCCGGTCACGGCGACCGCCCGGTACATCGCGCCGGTGTCCAGGTACGTGAAGCCGAGGCGCGCGGCGACCGCCCGCGCCACCGTCGATTTGCCGGCTCCGGCCGGTCCGTCGATCGCGATGACCACGCCCGGAGCCTAGGTCGTCAGGGTCGTGAGGTCGGCCACGAACCCCGGGTACGACACGGCCGCCGCCTCGATGCCGTCGACCTCGACGCCGGTGCGGCTCGCGAGCCCGGCGACGGCGCCCAGCATCGCCAGCCGGTGGTCGCCGTGGGCCTGGATCGTCCCGCCCTCCAGCCCGCCGGTCCCGCGGACCGCGAACCCGTCCGGCGTGGCCTCGATGTCGGCCCCGAGCCCGCGCAGCCCCGTGACCACGGTCTCGATGCGGTCGGACTCCTTGTGGCGCAGCTCCTCGGCGCCGCGGACCACGGTCTCGCCCTCCGCGAAGCAGCCGAGCAGCGCCACCAGCGGCAGCTCGTCGATCGCGAGCGGGACCTCGTCGGCCTCGACCGTCGTGCCGATCAGCGGGCCATGCGAGACGTCGAGCTCGCACACCGGCTCGTCCGGCGACAGCGGCCCGCCGGGCTCCTCCAGCGGGCCGATGACGATCCCGCCCATGCGCTCGAGGATCCGGTAGAAGCCGACGCGCGTCCAGTTGGCCGCCATGTCGCACACGACGATCCGCGAGCCGGGGACGAGCACGGCCGCCGCGACGAGGAACGCCGCGCTCGACGGGTCGCCCGGCACGTGGATGTCGTCGAGCTCGAGCTCGTCCTGGGTGCCGACCGAGACGCTGAGGCCGTCGCGGCGGACGTCCACCCCGGCGCGCAGCAGCAGGCGCTCGGTGTGATCGCGGCTCGGCGACGGCTCGACGACGGTGGTGCGACCGTCGGCGAGGATGCCGGCCAGCAGCACCGCCGACTTGACCTGCGCGGAGGCGACCGGCATCGCGTAGGTGATCGGGCGCAGGTGGCGGCCCTCGATCGTGAGCGGCGCGAGGCCGCCCTCGCGGGCCTCGATGTGCGCGCCCATCTGGCGCAGCGGCTCGATCACGCGGCCCATCGGCCGGCGCCGGATCGAGGCGTCGCCGTCGAGCGTCCAGCGCCCGCCGCCGCTCTGCCCGGCCAGCCAGCCGGAGATCAGCCGGATCAGGGTGCCGGCGTTGCCGACGTCGATCACGTGCCCCGGCTCGGCCGCCGCGCGCAGCCCGGGCCCGCGCAGGACCAGCTCGTCCGGGTTCTCCTGGACCAGCACCCCGAGCGCCTGCACCGCGCGCAGCGTCGACAGCGTGTCCTCGGCGGGCAGGAAGTTCGTCACCCGCACGGGCTCGGAGGCCATCGCCGCCAGCAGCGCGGCCCGGTGGGAGAGCGACTTGTCGGCGGGCGCGGTGACCGTGCCCCGCAGGCGCGGGGCCGGGCGGAAGAAGCGGCGGCTCAAACGCGTGCCACCGGTAGGCCGAGCCCGTCCACGAGCCGTTCGGCCTCGGCCGCGGCGGATTCGCCGGCGATCCAGAGGGCGATCAGGCCGCTCGCGTTGTCGGGGGCGGGGTGCAGCGCCATGTCGACGATGTTCACAGACGCGCGGCCGAGAGCGAGCGCGACCTCGGCAACGACGCCGGGGCGGTTGGGAACCGACACCCGCAGCTCCACCACGTCCTCCCCCTGCAGGTGCGCCTCCAGCAGGCGCCGCCGATCGTCCCCGGCGGCCTCGTTCCAGGTGGCGACCGCGTCCCCGTCGCCCGCGCGCAACGCCTGGCGCACGTGCGTGAGCCGGTCGATCGTGTCGTCGAGCAGGCTCCCCAGCGCGTCGGCGTTCGCCAGGTAGATGTCGCGCCAGATCGCGGTCGGCGCCCCGGCCACGCGCGTGGCGTCGCGGAAGCTCGGGCCGGTGTGCGGGAGCCGCTCACCCTCCGCGTCCAGCGCACGGGCGGCCTGGGCGACGAGCACGTTGGCGAGCACGTGCGGCAGGTGGGAGACCGCGGCCATCAGCCGGTCGTGCGTGTCGGGGTCGAGCGCCTGCGGGCGCGCGCCGAGGTCCGACAGCAACCGGTGCAGCCGCTCGTAGAGCACGCCCTCGGTGCGCGGCGACGGCGTGAGATACCAGGTCGCGCCCGCGAACAGGTCGGCGCGCGCGTGCTCGACGCCGGCCGTCTCCGCCCCCGCCAGCGGGTGGCCCCCGATGAAGCGGCGGTCCTCGACGGCGGCGGTGACCGAGCGCTTGGTCGAGCCGACGTCGGTCACCACCGCAGCAGCCGGCGCCGCCGCCAGGACCTCGGCGACGGCGCCCGGCAGCCGCACCACCGGGGCGGCCACGAACACGGCCTCGGCCGCCGACACGGCCTCGGCCGCCGAGCCGGTCGCGGCGTCCAGCGCTCCGCGCCGGAGCGCGGCCGCCAGCACGCCGTCCGCCGGGTCGAACCCAGTGACATGCGCGCCGGCGCGCTCGCGCGCGGCCAGGGCGATCGACCCGCCGATCAGCCCGACGCCGATGACGGCGATCCTCAAACTGGGAGCGAGAAGCGCTTGCCGGCGACCGCGGCCGCGGCCTCGACGCGGGCGGCGTAGGCGCCGAACTCGTCGGCGACGAGCTGCTGCGGCCCGTCGCAGATCGCCTCGGCCGGGTTCGGGTGCACCTCGACGATGATGCCGTCGGCGCCCGCCGCGGCGGCGGCCAGCGACAGCGGCTCGACGAGCGCCCGGCGGCCGGCCGCGTGGCTCGGGTCCACGATCACCGGCAGGTGGGTGAGCTCCTTGAGCACCGGGATCGCCGTCAGGTCGAGCGTGAAGCGGTAGGCGGTCTCGAACGTGCGGATGCCGCGCTCGCACAGCAGGACGTGCGGGTTGCCCTCCTTGAGGATGTACTCCGCCGCCATCAGCAGCTCCTCCAGCGTGCTGGAAAGGCCGCGCTTGAGCAGGACGGGACGGCCGGCGCGGCCGAGCTCGGTCAGCAGCGTGTAGTTCTGCATGTTGCGCGCGCCGATCTGGATGACGTCCGCCACTTCGAGCACCGGTTCGAGGTCCCTGACGTCCATCAGCTCGGTGACGATCGGCATCCCCGTCTCCGCCTTGGCCTCGGCGAGGATCCGAAGACCGCTCTCCCCCAGGCCGCTGAACGCGTACGGCGACGTGCGCGGCTTGTAGGCGCCGCCGCGGAACATCGTCGCGTGGTCGCGGACCATCCGCGCGGTCTCGAGCGTCTGGTCGCGCGTCTCGACCGTGCACGGGCCGGCGATCAGGGCGAAGTGCTCGCCGCCGATCCTGCGGCCGCCGATCTCGAACACGGAGACGTCGCGGATCTGCTTGGACGCGAGCTTGTAGGGCTTGAGGATCGGGACGACCCGCTCGACGCCGGGCGCGCCCTCCAGCTCGAGCCGGGCGACGTGCTCGCGGTCGCCGATCGCGCCGATCACGGTGACCTCCTCGCCGCGCGACGGGTGCGCGACGGCGCCGACGCTGGCGATGCGGTCAAGGACGGCCTGGATCTCGGCCTCGGTGGCCGACGACTTCATCACGATCATCATGGAATTCGCCTGTCTCTCTGATTCTCCAAGAAGGGTACGGGGCTGCTGCGCGGGCGGACGCGTGCACGTCCGGTGGAGCGGCGCTCGGCCCGAAGGCCCTTGGGTGGCGGTGTCCTGGGTTAGGACAGCCGGCCGAGCGCCTGCGTAAATCGCCAGGCGCGATAGGCGGCGAAGCCATAGGAGAAGACGGCGGGGGTCCGCGGGGTGCTGCCGGTGGTGTGCGGGCCGGAGGGCGCCATCAGCGCCCGCGATGGTAGCGGAGTCAGGCCGCCCGGGCGAGCCGGATCTCGGTGATCACCGACGCCGCGATGTCGCGCAGCAGGCCGACCTGGTCCGGCGTCCAGTGGCGCGGACGGCTGTCGGTGACGCACAGCGTGCCGAGCGCCTGCCCGTCGTGGATCAGCGGGATGCCCGCGTACGCGATGACCCCGAGGTCGCGGATGGCGAGGTTGGTCTTCAGCACCGGATCCTCGCGGGCGTCCTCGACCAGCAGCGGCTCGCGCCGGGCGACGGCGTGCTGGCAGAACGAGTGGGTGAGCGGCGTCTCGCGGCGCGAGCCCCACGGCTCGGGCAGGCCGAGGCAGCTCTTGAACACCTGGCGATCTTCGTCGACGAGCGAGACGAGCGCGACCGGCGCGCCGAGCACCCGGGCGGCGAGCGCGGCCAGGCGGTCGAACTGCGGCTCGGGCACGCCGTCGAGCAGCCCGGTCGCGCGCAGCGTGGCCAGCCGTCCGGGGTCCGACACCGCCGCCGCCAGCCCGGGCGCGTCCGGCTCTGCGTACAGCGGCTCGCCACGGCCGCCGCGGGCGTGCGCGACGCGCATGACGGTCGCGTCACGGACGAACTGCGCGGCGCTGACACCCTCCTTGCGGGCCTCCCGCTCCAGCAGCCGCCACAGGGCGTCGTCGAACCGGACGGTGGTGGCGCGCATCGGCATGAGACGTTGCAAACTACCCTAGGCGAGGTCGGATCCGCAATCGCAATCCGTACGAATCCGGACGACATCCCGAACTGCGGTTGCGTATCCGGTGCGTACCAGCCAGATTTGGCGGATGGACACCCCCTCCGAGTTCGCCGCGGTCTACGACCGCCACGTGCGCGAGATGCTGCGAACCGCGAGGGAGGTGCTGCGTGATCCCGGCCTGGCGGAGGAGGTCACCCACGACGTCTTCCTCGCCCTGTGGCGCGACCGCGGCCACGACCCTGCCCGCGGCGCGATCGGGCCCTACCTGCGCACGCTGGCCCGCAACCGCGCGGTCGATGTCTGGCGGCGAGGGCAGGCCCAGCAGCGCACGACCCGGCGCTTCGGCGTGCTGCAGCTCGCCGCCGCACCGGACGAGCCGCACGATGAGGCAGTGCGCAACGATGCCGTCCGGCGGGCCCGCGCGGCGGTGATGCGGCTCCCCGCCGAGCAGCGGACGGCGATCGCGCTCGCCTACTGGGGCGGCCTGACGATGACGGAGGCCGCCGAGGCGCAGGGGATCCCGCTCGGCACGGCCAAGAGCCGCGTCCGGCTGGCGCTGCTGCGGCTCGCGGACGACCCCGCGCTGGCGGCCTGAGAGCTAGACGAGTTCGCCGAGGGCGGCCAGGAAGCGGCCGTTCTCCTCGGGCGTGCCGACCGTCACCCGCAGCGCGTTCTCGCGCCCGAGCGGGGTGCCGGAGCGCACGAGGATCTTGCGCTCGGCCAGGCCCTTGACCACGTCTGCCTCGACGGCGGTCTCCGGCAGGTCGAACCAGACGAAGTTCGCCTGCGACGCCGCCGGCTCCATGCCGAGGCGCTGGAGCCCCTCGGTCAGCACGAGCCGCTCGGCGAGGTTGGTCTCCACCCGGGCGGCGATCTCGTCCTGCGAGCCGAGGGCGGCGATCGCCGCGGCCTGAGCGGCGACGTTGCAGAAGAACGGCTGGCGCACCGCATCGACCGCCGTGCGGAACTCGGCGCTCCCGCACAGCGCGTAGCCGACCCGCAGGCCGCACAGCCCGTAGGCCTTCGAGAACGTGCGCAGCAGCACCAGGTTCGGGTGGCGGTCCAGCAGCTCGACCGACGCGTCGGGGTCGTCGAGCAGGTTGAACTCGCAGTAGGCCTCGTCGAGGATCAGCGCGACGTGGCGCGGGACCGCGTCGACGAAGGCCGCGTTCTGCGCAAGCGGCAGCGCGGTCGACGTCGGGTTGTTCGGGTTGCAGACGATCACCAGCCGCGTGGCGACGGTGATCTCGGTCCGCATCGCGTCGAGGTCGTGCTCGTGGGCGGCGTTGACCGGGACCTCGATCGCGCGCGCGCCCGAGGCGGCCGCGAGGTGCGGGTAGACGCTGAAGCTCGGCCAGGCGTAGACGAGCTCGGCGCCCGGCTCGAGCAGCGCCTCGCCGGCGGCGAGCAGGATGTCGCACGAGCCGTTGCCGACCGCGATCCGGTTGCCCGGGACGTCGTAGCGGGCCGACAGCGCCTCGCGCAGGCGCGCGTTCGTGGGATCCGGGTAGCGGTTGACGGCGCCCAGGGCCTCGCTCACCGCGTCCCGGACGGCGGGCAGCGGCGGGTACGGCGTCTCGTTGGAGGCCATCAGCGCGACCTCCGGGCCGAGCGCGTAGCCGTCGGCCGCGGGATAGACCTTGATGCGGCGGAGCCGCTCTCCGAATTCGAGCGCCATCTCGACCGCCAGCCTACTGCGCGCCCTGCAGGTCCAGCCGTAGGCGCGTGGCGTCCCCCAGGTACGCGTGCTGGGGCCGCGCGCCGGCGGCCAGGTAGCAGTGCACGAGCACGCGGATCACGCGCGGCATCGCCCCGGGGACGTCGAGCTCCTGCGCGCACATCAGCGGGACCGAGCTCAGCCCCATCTCGCGCGCGGCGACCGCTGGGAACTCGGCGTGCAGGTCGGGCGTGAGGGTGAACAGGCAGGACACGAGATCCTCGGCCGTCAGCGCGTTGCGCTCGAGCAGCACGTGCATCAGCTCGGTGGTGGCGACCAGGATGGCCTCGCGCTCGTCGGCGTCGACCGTCGTGGCGCCGCGCAGGGCGTAGAGCCGCATCGGCGGGGAGCCTAGCCGCGGCGCCCCGCCGGGCGCCGGCGCCCGGGCTCGGGGCGCGCGCCTGGCCGCGACGCGCGGCGCAGCGCCTCGATCTCCGGGTTCTTCAGCCGCCGGTGCCCGCCCGGCGCGAGCGTGCCGAGCCGGAGCGGGCCGAGCTGGACGCGCTCGAGCGAGCGCACGCGGTGGCCGACCGCCTCGGTCATCCGGCGCACCTGGCGCTTGCGGCCCTCGCGGATCGTGATCTCGAAGCGCTCCGGGGACAGCCGCCGCACGCGCGCCGGGAGCGTCAACCCGTCCTCGAGCTCGATCCCGTGCTCGAGCGCCTCGATCGCCGGCGAGCGCAGCGGCGGGTTGGCGACGGTCACGCGGTAGGTCTTCGGGACTCCGTAGCGCGGGTGGGTGAGCGCGTTCGCCAGCT
>JAXDHL010000111.1:0-2948 GCA_034664525.1 Solirubrobacteraceae bacterium | reverse complement strand
ACTGGCTGAGCCGCTCCGCCAGCTCCCGGCCTGCCTTCACCCGATTGCGAAACCGCCGCGCCGTCGTAGTGGTTGCCATGGCCGGGCAACTAGGGCGCTCCCTCGGCGAGGCAAGGAATCCCGCCCTGGGATTCGCCTGCGCGCGTCCTAGTAGCACGCGCCCTCCCTCGGCGTCGCCGTCCGGTCCGGAGCCCCGCTCGGCTCAAGCGCTTGCCGGACCTCGGCGACGCCGCGCGCTCGAGATCGCGGCGCGGCTGCTGGCCCGGCTGCGGCACCCCTCGCGCATCAGGCCGCGACCTTGGGCACGGCGTCGACCATCACGCCGACGAGCAGGCACGGCTTGTCGGAGCGGTTCTTCCAGCCGTGATTGGTGCCGCGGATGACGACGGTGTCACCGGGGGTCATCAGGACCTCCTCGACATCGGTCACGAGGTGGATCTCGCCGATCACGCACGTGATGCAGTCGAGCGTGTTCGTCCGGTGCATGCTCGGATGCCGCTGGACATCGTCCTCGGTCGGGGTGACCGTCTGCCTGACGTCCTCGTTGAGCTGTGCGATGACGCGCCGGTGCTCGTCGGCGTCCGCGTGGTCGGGCGGGATCTCCAGCGCGCGGTAGAGCATCCCGCTGGAAAGCGGCTCGCGCGTCTCGATGACCGCGGAGCGATCACCGAGGAGCGTGTTGTCGGCCGGCATCTCCTCCGTGGCCCACAGCGTGGCGCGCCAGAAGAAGCCGGGTCGCTCCTGGACGTTCGTGGCCTCGGTCTCCAGCACCGCCGACCGGCCGGCCTCGTCCGGGCCGACGACGTAGCGCTTCCAACGGCTCATACAGCTGCTCCTTCTCGCTCGATGCCGGCGCGGAATGCGTCGACGGTGTCCTCGCAGTAGCGCCGGAACCCGAGGACGTCGAGCCCGAGGCAGAAGACGGTCACGCCGTCTTCGAGCGCCTCGCGGCAGGTCTCGGCGGTCGGTTCCAGGACCGGGCCGCCGACCACACCGACCCCGTGATCCTTCGCCGCGGCCAGCACCCGGCGGTAGGCCGCCTGGACCTTCGGGCTTCTCAGCATCCGCGTGCCCTCGCCCATCGCATAGGAGAGGTCACCGGCGCCGAAGGTGATCAGCCTCACGCGCTCGAGCGCGCAGATCGCCTCGATCTCCTCGACCGCGTCCGGATGCTCGATCAGCGGGATGACGAGCGCCTCGGCATTGCTTCGCTCCGCGTACTCGCCGATGTCACTGAACGAGTAGCCCGCGGCGCGCACCGCGGGGCAGATGCCGCGCGTGCCCGCCGGCGGGAAGAGCGCCGCGTCAAGCGCGGCCTCGACGTCGGCGACCGACTTGACCATCGGGACGAACACGCCGCCGGCGCCCGCCTCGAGGGCGCGCCGGATCGCGACCTCGTCGTGGGCGCCGGGGACGCGGACCAGCGCGACGAGACCGGCCACCTCGGCGACGCGGACGGACTGCTCCATCGCGCGCGGGTTCGCGCCGCAGTGCTCGGCGTCGAGCATCACGAAGTCGAAGCCGGTCAGGCCCAGGACCTCGATCAGCGCGGGATCGCCGGTGAAGCACTGCATGCCGAGCGGCACCGCACCGCGCTCGACGAGCTCGAGAAGCCGATTGACGGAAGTGATCATGACGGAACTCTATTCGATATTCCCCAGGTGAGCAAGTCACCTGATGAGTTCCCTAGGCACCAGGATCGGCGGTCAGCCCCGCGTGCTCGATTGCCGCCACCGCACACTGCTCGTCGGCATCGGGCTCGTGCCCGCTGACGCCGACGGCTCCGACGATCGCCTCGCCCCTGCGCACCAGCACGCCCCCGGGCACCGGCACGAGCCCGCCGCCGGAGAGCTCGATCAAGGCGGCCACGAAGTGCGGATGGTCCGCGGCGCGGCTGGCCAGCGAGCGGCTGCCGACGCCAAGGTTGAGCGCGCCCATCGCCTTCCCCCGCGCGATCCGCTCCCGCAGCAGGCTGGAGCCGTCCTCGCGCTGGTACGCCAGGAGCGAGCCCGCGGCATCGAGCACGGCGACGGTCATCGGCGGGAAGCCGTTCCGTCGCGCGTGCTCGAGCGCGTGGTCGACCACGGTGCGGGCGTCGGCCGCGCCGATCATGCGAAGCTCGGCGCCGGCGAACGACCGAGCGGCACCGCCACATCGGCGAACGCCGTGGCGGGAGAGCCGCCCGAGCACGATGGTGCGGTCGGAGAGGTAGCCTCGAATGCCCATCTTCTCCTCCTTCGACGTGCTGCCGAGTGAGAAGGGAAAACTAAGACACCGAGGCTCCAGGTATCAAGGTCTCTTGGTGATTTTCCGCCCGGACGGGCGTCCCGCATTCCTGCGCACCAGGTCACGGCCGCGGGCCATGTAGGTGCGGATGGCCTTATCGACCTGCTCGCGGTCGCGATCCGCGAGCGCGTCGGCGATCGCCAGGCGCTCCCTGGCTAGTGGTCCGGCGATCTTCTTCCAGACCGACGGCACCCTCGTGGCGACCTCGCGCGCGAGTCCGATCTGCGTCTCGATCAGGTAGGCGGCGATCGCTTCCAGCAGCTTGTTGTGCGACACCGCCACGAGCGTCTTGAGGAAGGTCTCCAGTGAAGTCGCGAACGCCTCGTCGTCCAGCGCCGACTCGAACCGCCCCGCCGCCTCGCGCAGCCGGGCGATCTCCTCGTCGCTCGCGACGTCGACCGCGAGGCTTGCGGCCTGCAGGTACAGCGTCTCGGACAGGTCGAGGATGCTGAGCAGATCGATGTTCTCGAGCTTGACGACGGCGGTCATCGCGGACGTCATCAACGCCGACGACTCGGCCACCACGAACGTCCCGGCCCCGTGCCGCACCTCGACCATGCTCATGGCGCTGAGCGCGCGAATCGCCTCGCGGATCGTGGGCGCGCTGACGTCGTAGTAGGACGCGAGCTCCTTCTCGGACGGCAGGCGGGCACCGCGCTCCA
>JAXDHL010000110.1:0-4452 GCA_034664525.1 Solirubrobacteraceae bacterium | reverse complement strand
GTGCGCGTGCCGCTCTACCACCCCGGCAAGGAGGCGGCGACCCGGATGGAGCTGCGCTGTCCCGACCCGGCGTGCAACCCGTACCTGACGTTCGCGGTCCTGCTGCACGCCGGCCTCGAGGGGATCGAGAAGGGCTACGAGCTGCCCGAGCCTATGGAGAAGAACCTCTACCACCTGACGCCCGACGAGCGCCGGCGGCTCGGGATCGAGCAGCTGCCGGAG
This sequence comes from Solirubrobacteraceae bacterium, assembly GCA_034664525.1. Taxonomy (GTDB): domain Bacteria; phylum Actinomycetota; class Thermoleophilia; order Solirubrobacterales; family Solirubrobacteraceae; genus DATLGB01. The sequence continues at coordinate 4,230 of JAXDHL010000110.1, read as the reverse complement.
ACGCTGGGCGAGGCGATCGAGCTGACCGCGGAGTCCGAGCTGTGCCTGCGCGCGCTCGGCGAGCACGTGTTCAACCGCTACGTCGAGATCAAGCGCTCGGAGTGGGAGGACTATCGGGTGCAAGTCACGCCCTGGGAGCTCGAGCGCTACCTCAGCATCCTCTGACGCCGGTAGTGTCCGGCCATGGAGGCCGGCCTCAGCCCTCGCCTCACCCCGTACGTCCCCCGTGTCGTGCTCCGCCAGCTCGCCACGGATCCGGACGCCCGCGTCGTCACGGTCGCGGCGACGGTCGTGTTCGTCGACCTGTCCGGCTTCACCAAGCTGTCGGAGCGGCTGGCGCGGCTCGGCCGCGAGGGCGCCGAGCGGCTGGTGAGCGCGATCGACTCGACCTTCGCGCAGCTGCTCGTCGACGCCTACGACAACGGCGGCGGCCTGCTCAAGTTCGGCGGCGACGCGCTGCTGCTGTTCTTCGACGGCGACGGGCATGCCGCGCGGGCCTGCGCCGCGGCCGCCGGCATGCGCCGCACGCTGCGGCGCATCGGATCGGTGGAGAGCGCCGGCGTGCGGATCCGGCTGCGCATGTCGGTCGGCGTCCACTCCGGCCGCTTCCACCTGTTCCTCGTCGGCGAGGACCATCGCGAGCTGCTGACCACCGGCCCGGCGTGGACGACCGTCGTCGGCATGGAGGGCGCCGCCGACGCGGGCGACGTGCTCCTGAGCCCGGCGACCGCGCGCCGCCTGCCCGGGCGCCACCTCGGTCGCCGCAAGGGGCCGGGGCGGCTGCTGCTCGGGATGCCCGACGCGCCGCCTCCGCCTGATGAGCCGGACTGGGACCCGCTTCCATCGGCGATCGCCGGCGCGCTCCCGGCCGCCATCGCCACCTACGCGGCCGGCGGCGCCCAGCCGCCCGAGCACCGGGTCAGCAGCGTCGCGTTCGTGCACTTCGATGGCACGGACGAGCTGATCGCGCGCGAGGGCGCCGACGTCGCGGCCGCCGAGCTCGAGGCGTTGACCACCGACGTCGGGCGCGCGGCGGATCGCCACCGCGTCGCGCTGCTGGGGACCGACGTGGACGCCGACGGCGGCAAGTTCATGCTCTGCGCCGGGGCGCCGACCGCGACCGACGACGACGAGGAGCGTCTCCTGCTCGCCCTGCGCGAGATCGTCGAGCGACCGCGCCGGGTGCCGGTGCGCGCGGGCGTCAACCGCGGCGCGGTGTTCGCCGGCGACGTCGGGCCGCCATACCGCAAGACCTACACGACCATGGGGGACGCGACCAACCTCGCCGCCCGGCTGATGGCCCGGGCGCCGCAGGGCGAGATCTACGCGACGGCCGGCGTGCTGGAGCGGTCGGCGACGGCCTTCGAGACGCGGGCGCTCGAGCCGTTCGCGGTCAAGGGCAAGGCGCGCCTCGTGCAGGCGTGGAGCGTCGGGCCCGCGCTCGGCCGCGGCGCCCGGGCCCCGCTTTCTGGCAGGTCGGGCGACCGGCTGCCGCTCGTCGGCCGCGACCAGGAGCTCGCCGTGCTCGAGCAGGCACTGACCGAGGCCCGCGAGGGCCGCGGGCGGCTGGTCGTGATCGCCGGCGAGCCGGGCATCGGCAAGACGCGGCTGCTCGAGGAGCTCGGACGCCGGGCGGCCGGCGTCCGCCGGCTGCGCATCGCGTGCGAGGCCTACACCGCGGCGATGCCGTACCGCGCCTGGCGCGCGCCCCTGCGCGTGCTGCTCGGGCTCGCCGACGATGCCACGCCGGACGACGCCGCCCGGCGCCTGCGCACGGTGGTGCACGGGCTGGCACCGCAGCTCGAGCCGTGGCTTCCGCTGCTGGCGGTCGCGTTCGACGTCGAGCAGCCCGATACGCCCGAGGTCGCCCGCCTGGCCGCCGAGTTCCGAGCCGTTCGTCTGCGCGAGGCCGTCGTCGACCTGCTCGCGGCGCTCGTCCGGGAGCCGGTGCTGCTCGAGTTCGAGGACGTGCACCTGATGGACCGGGCGTCGGCGGACCTGTTGGCCGCGCTGGCCCCGCGGCTTCCCGGCCTGCCGCTACTCGTCGCCGTCACCCGCCGCGACGAGGACCAGGGCTTCACCGCCAGCCCCGGCGACGGCGTCGTCTTCGAGCCGGCCCCGCTGGCGCTCGAGCACTGCGTGGCGCTCGGCGAGCTGGTCTCCGACCGCACGCCGCTGCCGCCGGCGCTCGTGCGGGTGGCGGCCGAGCGCTCGGCGGGCAACCCGCAGTTCCTCAACGACCTGCTGCGGGCGGCCGCCGCGGGCGATGCCGAGCTGCCCGAGAGCATCGAGGCCGCGGCCGTGGCGCGGATCGACCGCCTGGCGCCCGGCGACCGCGCGCTCGTGCGGCGCGCGTCCGTCCTCGGCCTGTCCTTCGACCCGGCGCTGCTGACGAAGGTGCTCGACCCCGGCACCCCGTCGCCGGACGCCGCGACCTGGAGGCGCCTGCACCGCTACTTCGAGGCCGACGACGGAGCGCGCCGGCGCTTCCGGCGGGCCGTCGTGCGCGAGGCCGCCTACTCGAGCCTGCCGTTCAGCGTCCGGCGCCGCCTGCACGCCGCGGTCGGCGCCGAGCTCGAGGCCCGGCTGGGCCCGGACGCGGACGACCAGGCGGCCATCCTCTCGCTGCACTTCGCCTACGCCGGGGACCATGCGGCCGCCTGGCGATACGCCCGCGCGGCTGCCGACCAGGCGCGCGACGAGTACGCGCACGCGGACGCCGCCGCGCTCTACCGCCGTGGGCTCGACGTCGCGCGCCAGCTCGATCTGCCGGCCGGCGAGGTCGCGTCCGTCTGGGAGGCGATGGGGGAGGCGCACGCGCACACGGGCGAGCCCGCCGCGGCCGCGGCGGCGTTCACCGCGGCCCGGCGCGCGATCCGCGGCGACCTGCTGCGCGAGGCCGACCTGCTCCACCGGCACGCGCGGCTCGAGCTGGACGCCGGGCGCGTGCGCCACGCGGTGCGGTGGTCGATGCGCGGGCTCAAGGCCGTCGACGGCGTCGAGGGCCCTGGCGCGCTGGCCCGGCGCGCCCAGCTCACCGCCACGCTGGCGACCGTCCGCTGGCGCGCCGGGCGCCTCGACGACGCGATCGCCCTGTGCGAGCGGGCCATCGCGCTGGCCGAGGAGGCTGGGGACGAGACCGCCGTGGCGCGCGCGTGCTACGTGCTCGACACCGCGCGCACGTATGCCGGCCACACGGTGACCGGCGAGCACTTCCGCCGCGCGCTCGACATCTACGAGCGCCTGGGCGACCTCGACCGGCAGGCCGCCGTGCTCAACAACATGGGCATCTCGGCCTACTGGGCCGGGGACTGGACCGCGGCCGTCGACCTCTACCGCCGCGGTGCCGCCGCCAGCGAGGCGGCCGGCGACGCCGGCAACGCCGCGTTCGGCGAGGGCAACGTCGGCGAGCTGCTGTCCGACCAGGGCCGCACCGACGAGGCCGACGAGCTGCTGCGCCGCGCGCTGCGCGTCTTCCGGGGGACGGGCTACGAGTGGAACGCCGCGTACACGACAGCCCTGCTCGGCCGCAGCGCGACGCGCAGCGGGCGCCCGCAGCAGGCGCGCGAGCTGCTCGACGAGGCGGTCGCCGGCTTCGTCGCCCTCGGCGTGGCCGGCGACGCCGCCTGGGCGGACACGCTGCGCGCCGAGGCCGCCGTCCACGACGGCGACGCCGCGGCGGCGCTCGAGCGCGTGGACCGGCTGCTGCTCGACCACGCCGGCACCGGCCGGCTGGCGCCGCTGCTGCACCGGGTGCGCGGGCTCGCGCTCGCCCAGCTCGGCCAGGCGGCTGCCGCCGAGGGCGCGCTCGGGGCATCACTCGCCGAGGCCCGGCTGCAGGACGAGCCGGCCGAGGTCGCCGCGACGCTCCACGTGCTGGAGACGTTCGCCGCCCGGTTCGGCTTCCCGGTGGATCCCGCTCGCGCGGCCGAGCGCGACGGGATCCTTGCCGGGCTCGGCGTCGTGCGGCTGCCGGAGCCGCCCGTCTACTAGGGGCGGCCCATCGGGTCGGCGGCGCCCGCCGCCAGCAGGAACTGGGCGATGCCGTCGCCGGAGCCGTTCTTGAACGTCCTGTCCTCGCAGGGCCGGACGCCGCCGCTGGCCTTGCAGCTCGCGAGGACCCAGAGGGCACCATCCGCCACGCCGTCCCCGTCGGAGTCCCAGCGGATCGGCTGGGTGCCCGGCTGGACGCCGGAACCCCACCACCAGGTTGCGGGATCGGCCGGATTG
>JAXDHL010000109.1:0-6224 GCA_034664525.1 Solirubrobacteraceae bacterium | reverse complement strand
CGCCGCGCAAGAAGAAGAAGCGCTCCGGGAGGCGCCGATGAGCCGCGACACCGACACGACCCCGGAGGACCGCGTCCGGGACCTCGTCGAGGAGATCGTCGACGCGCTCGACCTCGACGCCGAGGTGGAGGTCGAGGTCGAGGGCGGCGAGATCAACGTGCGCGTCGAGGGCGAGGAGCTCGGCGCCTTCATCGGCCGCCACGGGTCCACGATCGACGCGGTCCAGCACCTCGCCTACAAGGTCGCCGGCACCGGCGACGCTGCCGGCCCGCGCGTGAACGTCGACGCCTCGGGCTACCGCGAGCGCCGCCGCTCGGTGCTGCAGCGCCAGGCCGACGAGGCCGCGCTGCGGGTCGAGCAGTCCGGTCGCCCGGTCGCCCTGGACGCGATGAGCGCGATCGAGCGCAAGGTCGTCCACGAGTACCTGAAGGACCGGGGCGGCGTGGAGACCTGGTCGGAGGGGCAGGAGCCCGACCGGCACCTGGTCGTCGGACCGCTCGACTGAGCGCCGTGTTGCCCGACGCGGTCGCCCGGCGACTGCTCGCGGCGCTGGCGGCGCCCGACGCCCCGACCACCGTCCACGACCCGGCGCAGGCCCGCGACGTCCACCTGGCCGACGCGCTCGCCGGTCTCGCCGTGCCGGAGCTGGCGGCTGCGCGCGTGATCGCAGACCTCGGCTCGGGTGCCGGCATCCCGGGCCTGGTGCTGGCCGGGGCGCTGCCCGCCTCGCGCGTCTGGCTGATCGAGACCGTCCGGCGCAAGGCCGAGTGGATCGAGGCGACGGCCGTCGCCTGTGGACTGGCCAACGCCGCCGCGGTCTGGACGCGCGCGGAGGCGTGGCGGGACGGGCTCGGCGCCTGCGACGCCGTGACCGCCCGGGCGCTGGCGGCGCTGCCGGTCGTCTGCGAGTACGCCGCTCCGCTGCTGCGGGTCGGCGGCGTGCTCGTGTGCTGGAAGGGGGCCGTTCCCGAGCCGGAGGCCGCCGACGGCCGCGCCGCCGCCGCGCTGCTCGGGCTGTCGCCGCCGACGGTGCTGCCGGTCACGCCGTACCCGGGCTCCGAGCGGCGGACGCTGTGGGTGTTCACCAAGGCGGAAGCGACGCCGGCGCGGTTCCCGCGCCGGCCGGGCATGGCGCTCAAGCGCCCGCTGTCGGCCGCCGCTTCGTGACGGGACGCGCGCGAACTGTCACGACTTCGAGGCAGGACTGTCGCACTGTGCGTCGAATCGGGTGGTTCGGCCCCGAAACCGCCGCCTCGGCGGATACCGTCGGTCGCCGCATGAGCACCGTCTACGCGATCGCCAACCAGAAGGGCGGGGTGGGCAAGACCACCACGGCCGTCAACGTCGCCGCGTGCATCGCGGAGGCCGGGTACCCGACGCTGCTGGTGGACGTGGATCCGCAGGGCAACGCGACCACGGGCCTCGGCCGGCCTCGGGAGGCGCCCGGGCTCTACGACGTGCTGGGCGGGGACGTGGCCGCGGCGGACGCGGTGCGGCCCACGGACGTGGCCAACCTCTCGCTGCTCGCCTCGACGCCGGACCTGGCCGGGGCGACGATGGAGCTGCCGCGGCTCGCCGGCTCCGAGCAGCGCCTGCGCGAGGCGCTGGCGCCTGTGCGGTCCCAGTACGCGTTCGTGCTGCTGGACTGCCCGCCGTCGCTGGGGCCGCTGACCGTCAACGCCCTCGTGGCCGCCGATCGGGTGATCGTCCCGGTGCAGGCCGAGTACTACGCACTCGAGGGGCTTGCGGGCCTGCTGGACACCCTCGACTTGGTTCAGCGCGAGCTCAATCCGAGGCTGACGGTGGCCGGGATGCTGCTCACGATGCACGACGCGCGGACCAAGCTGGCCCAGGACGTGGAGGCCGAGGTGCGCAAGCACTTCCCATCCCTGGTCTTCGACACCGTGATCCCCCGCAACGTCCGGCTCGGCGAGGCGCCGAGCTTCGGCCGCGCGGTGATCCACCACGACCCGCACTGCGCGGGCGCGGAGGCGTACTTCGAACTGGCGAAGGAGGTGGCCGCCCGTGGCTGATCCCCACTCTTCCCCTCCGGCGGCGAGGGGCACCGGTCGCTCGCGCGGCATGGGCCGCGGGCTCGCGGCGATCCTGACGGCCTCGGCTCCGGCAGAGGGCCAGGACGCACCACCGGACGACCTGCGCCGGCTGCCGGTCGACCTGATCGTCCCGAATCCCCATCAGCCCCGCCGGTCCTTCGACGAGGACGGGCTGCAGGCGCTGGCCGGATCGCTGGCCGAGCGCGGCGTGCTCCAGCCCGTCCTGGTGCGGCCCGTGCCGGGCGGGACCTACGAGCTGATCGCCGGAGAGCGGCGCTGGCGCGCCGCGCGGCTGGCGGGCTTCGACACCGTGCCCGCGCTCGTGCGCCCGCACGACGACGCGGCGTCGCTCGAGCTCGCGCTGATCGAGAACATGGCCCGCGAGGACCTGAACTGCGTCGAGGAGGCGCGCGCCTGCGCGCTGCTGGTCGAGGAGCTGGGACTCGCACGCGACGAGATCGGCCGCCGCGTGGGCCGCTCGCGGGTCGCCGTCTCGAACCTGATGCGGCTGCTCGACCTGCCCGACGAGGCGCTCGACCTGCTGGCCGCAGGCCTGCTGACCGAGGGCCACGGGCGCGCCATCCTGCTGGCCGGCGACCACGACGAGCGCCGGCGCCTCGCCCGGCGGGCGGCCGGCGAGGAGTGGTCGGTGCGGCGCACGGAGGAGGAGGCACGCGCGGCCGCCGACTCCGGCGACGTGGTCCGGGCCCGCCGGGGGCCGGGCGCGCGCGCCGCGCACCCCGATCATCTGGCGGCGGCCGCCGAGCTCGAGGACACGCTCGGACGGGCGCTCGGCGCACCCGTCCGGGTGGCGCCCAAAGGTGCCGGCTACCGCGTCACGCTGACCGTCGAGTCGCACGAGGATGCGGTCGCGCTGGCCGAGCGGATGGCCGCCTCGAATCCGGCCTGAGGGCCGCTATCATCGCCGTCCGCGTGGGCGATTAGCTCAGTCGGTTAGAGCGCTTCTCTGATAAGGAAGAGGTCCCAGGTTCGAGTCCTGGATCGCCCATGCCAAGCGGCCCCGCGGAGCGGGGCCGTGGTGGTTCTGGAGGCGCTTCCGCGGGGCGCCGGGCCGCTCCCGGCCCGGGAGAGCCGACGGCTATGCTTGGCCCTTCCCCGGTCCCCGGCTTTTAGACGAGGAGCTCCTTTGCAGGAGATGGTCATCTACGGCGTGAGCTTTGACATGGTGGGCAAGCAGCCCATCGTGCTGCTCAAGGCCGTCGACACCAACAAATTCCTGCCGATCTGGATCGGTCATCCGGAGGCCGCTGCCATCCTGATGAAGCTCCAAGGGGCGACCACGCCGCGGCCGATGACCCACGATCTGCTCTTCGAAATGCTCGGCGAGCTGGAGGTCAACTGCCAGCGGGTCGCCGTGACGGAGCTGCGCGAGAACACCTTCTACGCGACGATCACGCTGTCGATCAACGGGCGCGACGTCGAGATCGATTCCCGGCCGAGTGACGCGCTGGCGCTTGCCGTGCGCGCCGGCGCGCCGATCTTCGCCGCCGAGGACGTCATCGCTGAGTCCGCGATCGAGTTCGAGCACGAGGTGGAGGACCAGGAGGACGTCGTCAACAAGTTCAAGGAGTTCCTGGATCAGGTGACTCCCGAGGACTTCGCCGGCGACGAGTAGTCCGGGCGCCCGGGGTGGCGCCTCAGTCCTCAGACAGGCGCTCGATGCGCGCGATGTAGTCCCCGTAGCGCGCGCGCATCCGCCCGAGCCGCTCGGCGGCGTGGCCGTCGAGCTCGGTGAAACCCGTCTCCTCGAGCACCGGCAGCACGTCCTGCACGAGCGCCCGCCCGCGCGCCATCCACTGGAAGAAGACCCGATCGCCGTGCTCGTAGGGCCCGTAGAGCTTCGTGCGCGGGAACCGCTCGACGAGCCAGCGAAGCAGTTGCTCGTGGCGGATGTGCATCTTCAGCGTGACCTGGGGCTGGCGGCCGTCGCCGCCGAAGGATCCCTCGGCGATCAGCAGGCCGGCCACGATGCCCTTGTCGCGCTCGGTGAGGTCGGTGGCCGGCGTCACGCCGACCACCTTACGTGTTTCACCGGGCTGTAGAACGTGAAACAGCGAGGTCGAGGATGCGCTCGACCAGCGCGTCGAACGCGATGCCGGCCGCGTCCGCGGCCTGCGGGAGCAGGCTGGTGTCGGTGAGTCCCGGGACGGCGTTGGCCTCGAGCACGGTCAGCTCGCCGCTCGCGCGGTCACGGAGCAGGTCGACGCGCGCGAACCCGCGGCAGCCGAGGGCGTTCCAGGCGGCGACGGCGAGTTCCTGGGCGCGCGCGGTGGCGTCGTCGGGCAGTTCGGCCGGGCAGACGAACGTCGTGCGGCCGATCTCGTAGCGCGCCTCGAAGTCGTAGAAGTCCTCGCCGGCGGGCACGGCCTCGATCACCGGCAGCGGCTCGCCGTCGAGCACCGACACGGCGAGGTCGCTGCCGCTCACGTGGCGCTCGAGCAGCACCTTGGTGTCGTAGGCGAACGCGGCGACGAGCGCCCCGGCGACATCCGCGTCGGCGCGGGCGAACTTGATGCCGAGCGCCGAGCCGCCGCGCGCCGGCTTGACGACGATCGGGAAGCCGAGCCGGCGCTCGATCTCCGGCAGCGCCTCGGCCGCGCCGAGATCGCGGAACGCCGTCTGGGTGAACGCGTGGAACGGCGGCGTCGGAAGCCCGGCCTCGCGCAGGACGTGCTTGGCCAGCACCTTGTCCCAGCAGCGCGCACAGGCGGCGGGCCCGGAGCCGGTGTACGGGATGGCGAGCAACTCCAGCAGCTCCTGCACCGTCCCGTCCTCGCCGTCGGACCCGTGCAGCGCCACGAAGGCGGCGTCCGGCCGGGCCTCGCGCAGCCGCGGGACGAGGTCGCCGCCGACGTCGATGGACACGACGTCGTGGCCGAGCCGTTCCAGCGCGTCCTCGACCCGGGCGGCGGAGTTGAGGGAGACGGAACGCTCGAGCGAGCGGCCGCCCTTGAGTACGGCGATCCGGGTCATCGGCTCCGCGCGGGCGCTGCCGACGACCCGGTCATGCCCCGCGACGGCCGGATGGCCGGCGGCGCAATTCGACGACGTCGGCCGCCGGCGCTGTCGCGCCGTCTCCGCGGGCGGCGTGGCGTGCAGGCTGGTGGCCGGTGAGCGTCGAGTACAGGCCGATCTGCTCCTGGACGACCTTGCCGATCCGGCGCACACCCTCGCGGATCGCGGCCTCGTCGACGCCGGAGTAGTTCAAGCGCATGGACGAGCCGCCGCGCCCGTCCAGGAACGCTCCGCGCCCCGGCACGAAGGCCACGTTCTCCCGCAGCGCCCGGGCGAGCAGGTCGGTCGTGTCGAGGTACGCGGGCAGCGTCGCCCAGATGAACAGGCCGCCCTCCGGCCGGGTGAAGGTCGCCTCGTCGGGCAGATGTTCCTCGAGCGCCTCGAGCATCACGTCGCGCCGGCGGCGGTACAGCCCGATCAGGTCGCGCAGGTAGCGGCGCCAGTCCCCGTCCTGGAAGAAGCCGGCCACGAAGTGCTGCGTCAGCGACGACGAGCAGAGGTCGGCGGCCTGCTTGCCGAGGTTCATCTTCGCCAGGACCGGCCGCGGCGCGGCGGCCCAGCCGAGCCGGAGGCCGGCGGAGAGGATCTTCGAGAACGTGCCCAGGTAGACGACGTACTCGCCGCCGTCGAGCGACCGCAGGGTCGGCAGCGGATCGCCCTCGAAGCGCAACAGGCCGTACGGGTTGTCCTCGAGGATCAACAGCTCGCGCTCGCGGGCGATCTGCACCAGTCGCCGACGCCGCGCGAGCGACAGCGTGACGCCACCCGGGTTCTGGAACGTTGGGACGGTGTAGATGAACTTGGGCCGCCGGCCCTCGCGGTCCAGCCGCGCGAGCGTGTCCTCGAGCACGTCGATCCGCATGCCGGCGTCGTCGAGCTCGATCTGCACCACGTCGGCTTGGTAGGAGCAGAGCGTCGGCACGGCGCCTGGGTAGGTCGGCGCCTCGGCGATGACGACGTCGCCGGGATCGACGAGCGTCTTGCACATCAGGTCGATCACCTGCTGACCGCCGGTGGTCACGAGCAGGTCGTCGGCGTCGACGCGCATGTCCTCGGCCGCCATCACCTCCGCGATGCAGGCCTTGACCTCGTCGAGACCCTCCGTGGGGCCGTACTGCAGCGCCTTCGCCAGCC
>JAXDHL010000108.1:0-2565 GCA_034664525.1 Solirubrobacteraceae bacterium | reverse complement strand
CAGCTGCGGCGGCATGACACGCGCGATGCCCCGATCGTGCTGCGCCGCGGCTGCAGCACGCGCGGCCTCCGCCCTTGGAGCAACGATCTGGAGCGGGCCCGTCGCACCCGGCCCGAACGCCTTCTGGACTGCGTCGTAGCCCTCCAGGGAGTTGTCGCCGGATGGAACGACCTTGATCGAGGGCATCGCGATCTTCAGCGAGAACGCCGGCAGCGCGAGCACCACGAGCACCGCGAGCGCCGCCAGGCCGTAGCGCAGCGGCTGGCGCCAGAGCCGCTCACCCCACGCCGCGGAACGCGGCGAATGCTGGTCCCGCGAATGGACCCACGGAAGCGCGAACCGGTCCACCCGAGGCCCGAGCTTCGCCAGCACGGCCGGCAGGAGGGTGAGCGCCGCCGCCAACACGAAGACGACCGACAGCATGATGCCGAGGCTCGTCGACCGGAACGCAGGACTCGGCACGAGCATCACGGCGCTCAACGAGATCAGCACCGTCGCGCCCGAGAACAGCACGGCCTTGCCGGCGGTGTCCATCGTCGCCGCGACCGCATCCTGGGCTGACAGCGTTGATCCGAAGTACGCGCCGCGGAAGCGGTGGACGATGAAGAGCGCGTAGTCGATCCCCAGCGCCAGCGCGAACATCAACGCGAAGTTCATGGACCAGATCGAGATGTCGGCGATCTCGGTCCCGATCCAGAGCGAGCCTGCCGCAGCGACCAACCCGGCGATGGTCAGCATCAGCGGCAGCCCGGCGGCGACCAGCGAGCCGAACGCGAGCACGAGGATGGCGAGCGTGACCGGCCAGGAGATCAGCTCAGACTTCATCATCGCCGACTTGTTGGCCTGATTGAAGTCGGACCACATGCCATCCGCGCCGGTGAGGTTGACCCGCACCCCGCTGGACCCGAGCCTTGCGAGCGGCCCCTTCAGCTCGTCGGCAGCGCGGACCATGTCGTTCTCGTTGCGCGCCGCGCCGGCCTGGATCACGGCAGCATGGCGATCGGGCGAGATCGACACGCCCGCCCGCGGCGGCACCACTGTCGCCACCATCGGGTCGCTTTTCAGCTTGTCCTCCGCCCCGCGTAGCACCCGTTCGAACGCGGGATCGGAAACGGTCTTGTCGGGCGCGTGAACGACGACCGTCAGGCCGTAGGTCCCGAACCCGTTGAAGCCCTTGTCGATCAACTGGCGCGCCTGAACGGACTCGGAGCCGGTGGTCTCCCAACCAGCTCCCGACAGCGCCTTCTCGGCGCGCGGCGCCAGAATCCCGAGGCCCACCGCCACGACGACCCACGCCGCCGCGACGATGCGGAAGTGTCCGGCCGTCCAGCGACCGAGCCTCCCGATTGCTCCGACCTGCAACCGAGTGTCGCTCATTTCGAGCCCTCCTCGGTCGGCTTCACCGCGAGCAGCTCGATCATGCGAGCGCCGTACTTGTCGCTGGTGCGCTGTGCCCGCTCGCTTGCGAAGCGGTAGGCCGAGTTGATCCGGACCGTGCGCAGCTCCAGGCCGGCGGCCGCGATGTCCGTCAGGTAGCGATTGCGCCGGCTGGCCCCGGCGATGCAGGCGACCCAGAGCTCCTCGGCGTCGACGCCGGGGGCGGCGTCTGCCCCGGGGATTTGCGAAGTGGTCATGACGGCGGGTTTCCTTCCGCTGGTTCCAATTAGTTCGCACGATCGGTCGTGCTGCATCACCGTACGACCGGTCGTGCTAAGTTGTCAAGCATGGCCGGGCCTTTCGATGCGCACTCCCCCTCGCGGCCGTCACGCCGACGGCGGTCCGACGGCGAGCGCAGCCGTGCCGCGATCCTGCGCGAGGCGACGCGCCTGGCCACCGTCGAAGGGCTCGACGGTCTGTCGCTCGCGCGCCTGGCCGATGCGGTCGGGATGAGCAAGAGCGGGCTGTTCGCGCACTTCGGCTCAAAGGAAGAGCTGCAACTGGCCACAATCGACGCGGCGAGTGTGATCTTCGACGATCTGGTCATCGAGCCCGCGAGCGACGAGGCGGCCGGCGTGCCGCGGCTACGGGCCTACATCGAGCGGTTCCTCGACCACGTCCAGGAAGGTGTCTTCCCTGGCGGCTGCTTCTTCGTCTCCGCGATGGGCGAGCTCGACACCCACCCGGGCCCCGTCCGCGACGGCGCCATGGCATTCAGCGAGCGCTGGCTGACGCTGCTCGCCGAGCAGGTCGCGGCCGCGCAGGCAGCCGGCGAGCTCGACCCCGTCGCCGACCCGCCGCAGATCGCCTTCGAGCTCAACGCCTACATGGTTCTCGGCAACATCCAGTTCGTCGCCGCCTCCGACCCCGCGGCTCTCGATCGCGTGCGCCGAGCCGCCGACGCCCGCCTCAGCGCGCTCGCCGTTTAGCCGAGCCGCTGCCCGGAACGGCAGTCGCTACGCGGATCGCGGCGCCGCTGAGTCGTATTAGCGCGACGCCGCGCTGCCCGTGCCATGCGAGAAGAGCAGTCGCGCGAGCCTCGCCGTTTCGCGGCGACTCATTAGTGTCGGGCCATGGACGAGGAGGTCGTGCCGGTTCTCTACGTCGAGGACGCGGCGCGGGCTGTCG
>JAXDHL010000107.1:0-5228 GCA_034664525.1 Solirubrobacteraceae bacterium | reverse complement strand
CGTCCACCCCCGGAGGACCCAGGCGGGTGCGGGACGGGAGCGTGGCGTCGCCCGACATCGCCGCCCACAGGCTCTCCCCCGTGTGGCGCGAGCCGACCAGCACGCCCGACGCCCCGGCCAGCCCCTCGGCCGCCCAGCCGCCGAAGCGCTCCAGATGCGGCTTGACCGTGTACTCGAGCGCGCTGCCGTGGACCTTCACCGCGTACCGGATTCCCGTGCGCGCGAGCGCGCGCGCGAGGATGACCGGCCCCATGACCAAGTGGTTGGCGAGCGCGATGTCGGGCCGCACGCGCTGGACGACGTCGCGCACGGCGTCGACGTTGAGACCGATGTAGCGCTCGATCTGCTCGTCGGAGAGCTCCGGGAACGGTCGCGCCTCCACCCCGGCGTAGCGGTCGGCGACGTACACCGGCAGCAGTCCGCCGATGTCGGGCCGGTAGACCGTCGCCGGACCGGAGCCCTCGACGACGAGCGCCCCGGAGTCCCAGTCCCCGGTCGCCGACACCCACGGCAGCGACGCCGGATCGCGGTCCTGGCAGAGCAGATGGACCTCGTGCCCAGCCCGCACGAGCGCCTCGGCGAGCCGGGCGTTGTAGACGTTCGACCCCGTGCCGTGCAGCAGGTAGCCGTGGAAGATCAGGATGCGCACGGGGGCCGGCGCAGCCTACCGCGCTGCTAGGCTGCCGCCGCTATGACCGTGCGTCAGAAGTACCGCTTCCGCACACCCTCCACCGGCCGCGAGGTCTTCCTGGAGGCGGAGCCGGGCGTGGTGTACCGGGACAAGATCACCGGTGAGCCGATGGAGGTCGTCGGGAAGGTGCTGCCCGCGGCGCCGTCGAAGTCGTCGCTGCCGTGGTCGCCGGAGAACCTGCGATTCTGCAACTGGTGCGACCAGCTGGCCCAGAAGGACCTCAACGACTGCCCGACGTGCGGCCGCCGGATGGCCGCGCTCCCGCGCTGAGGTCACCGGTGCCCCGGGTCCGTCCCGTCCTGCTCGCGGTCTGCGCTGCGCTGACGCTCGGCGCCGCCGGCTGCGGCGGCCCACAGGTCGCGTATCAGGAGGTCACCTCGCCGCCGCCGACGCTCCCGATCCCGCAGGACGCGGGGACCCCGGCCGCCAGCTCGACACCGAGCGCGAGCGCGACGCCCACCGTCACGCCGACCGCCACCGCCGCGTCGGGGACCGGTTCCTCGGGCACGACCTCGAGCGGCACGACCTCCTCGGGCGCGTCCACCACCACGCCCTCCGCGACCACGACGACGACGCCGTCCACCGGCACCGGGGGCGCGACGGGCGGCTCCGGCACGACGCAGCAGCCGTCGCCGAGCCAGAACACCGGCGGGGCCACCGCCAACCAGGGGCTCGACCAGTTCTGCGCCGACAATCCGGGCGCATGCGACGGCACCCAGAAGTAGCCGCGGTCGCGCAACCGGCATGAGCGCCGTGGACGCCGTCGCGAGCCGGCTGCGCGTCCTCTCGGAGTTCGTGCTCTCGGCCACGTCGGTCGAGGATGTCGTCGACGCCTTTCTGGCGGCCGCCCGCACGTTGCTCGCGGTCGACCAGGTCCACCTGATCGAGGTGTCCGAGGATGCCGCCGTCGGGCATGCGCGCGTCGTGGCCTACGAGGCCGGCGGGATGCGCGAGGACGCCTACGTGATGGTGCTCGACGAACGCCCGTCGGGGACCACCCACGTGGTCACCACGGGCGACGTCCTGCACGTCCCCCACGCCCCGGGCTCACCCGCGCTGCGCCGGGACTACACCGAACGCTTCGGCGTCCACAGCGCGCTGTTCGTGCCCCTGAGCTGGGACGGGACGGTGCGCTGGGTGTCGGTGCTGATCCGGACGCACGAGGAGGCCTACAGCGGCGACTCGATCGACCTGGCGCGCGTGATCGCCAACCTCGCTGCGGCCGGGCTGGCGATCCTCGAGGCGCGCGAGTCCCAGGCGTCGCACTCGGATCGCGACGCGGCGCTCGCCCGCGGCGCGGCGGTCGTCAATGCGGGCCTGCCGCTGCAGACCGTGCTCGAGAGCCTGTGCCGCGAGGCCGACCTCGCGGTCGAGGGCGACATGTCCGGCGTCTACCTCGGCGACCGCGAGCGCGGCGGGGTGGCGACCGCCGGCCACAACGCGCCCGACGGCTGGCACGGCTACCGCATGGCGCCGGGCGACGGCGTCGCCGGGCAGGTGCTCAAGACCGGCCGGGCGGCGATCTCGAACGCCTACCAGACCGACGTCCAGCTCCCGGACAACCCAGGGCTGCGCACGCTGCAGACCGCGGTCGCCGTGCCGATCGCCTGGCGCGGCGTCGTCCATGGCGCGTTCTCGGTCGGCTTCGCGCGCATGCGCCGCGTCACGCCGGCCGACCTGCGCACGCTCGAGGCGTTCGCGGACCTGGCCGCGGTCGCGATGCGCGCGGCCGGCCGCTAGGTCTTCTTCGGCGCGTGCGGATTCGTGATCATCGTGACCTGGTAGGTCAGCCGCGCGGTCTTGTAGAGGCAGAGGAAGCGCGTGACGGTGCCGAGCGTCGTGATCGCGGTCTGCGTCGAGGTGTCGCTGCACTGCTTCTGCGTGCGCGACGCCCGCCACGACGTGTCGGACCCGTAGCCGATCGCGAGCGCCGGCGCCCAGGTCGGGACCGTGAGCGCGACCGTGTAGCCCTTCTTGACGGTGAGCGTCTTCTCGAGCGGGAACTGCACGGTCTCCCCCAGGTACGGCGTCAGCGGCTCGATCGGGCTCTGACCCGTGATCGTGCCGTACAGGTGGTCCGACGGGCGGAAGATCGTGATGCCCGCCGAGGGCGCGCCGCCCAGCGTGGTGTTGAAGAACTTGATCTGCTTGGCGTTCGGGTTGCCCAGCGAGATGCTCCAGGCGACCACGCGGCCGGCCTCGGGCGCGACGAAGATCCCGCGCTGCGTGCCGACCTTGGCCTGGTAGCCCGTCGTCCGGGACACGGCGAGGCACGGCTTGGCCGGGCAGCTCGGCACAGGCTGCTGGGAGGTCTGGCCGAGCTCGATGATCTTGGCATCGGCGGCGGCCGGCAGGAGGGCGAGCGCCGACAGGGCGCACACGGCCACGCGGCGCATGGCCGTCGGCTTGTCGGTAGGCATCACGGCCCATTCAACACGAACAGGCGGCGAGGGGTGCGCACCCGGCAGGGAGAACCCCCTGCAGTACGGCTACATCTTGACGACGTTGACCGCCTTCGGGCCCTTGTCCCCGGTCTCCTCCTCGTAGGTGACCTTCGCGCCCTCGGTCAGCGATCGGTATCCGTCGCCGGTGATCCCCGTGTAGTGCACGAAGAGGTCACGGCCGCCCTCGTCGGGCGTGATGAAGCCGAAACCCTTGTCGTCACTGAACCATTTGACAGTGCCCGTTCCCATCACGTCTTGCTCCTACGTCGCGCCTTCGGGCCGGTCTGGCACCGGTCCACTTACTCGGCGCAACCGTAACCGTACGGACCACCTAACTGCAAGCCTGAACGCTCACGTTCCGTTGAAGGTGGCCTTCCCCGGCCCATGCTCGAGGAACGACCGCACGGCGTTCTTGAGGTCGTTCGTGTCGAACAGGGAACCGGCGACCTCGGGGACGATGGCGTCGGCGGCGGGGGCGCCGCCCTCGAGCGCGGCGCGCACAAGGCGCTTCGTCGCCGCATGCGCGACGGTCGGCCCCGCAGCCAGATCGCGCGTGAATGCGCGGGCTGCGTCGTCGAAGCCCTCGGTCGCAAGGACGCGGTTGACGACGTTCCAGCGCTCGAGTGTCGCGGCGTCGTAGAGGGCGCCGGTGTACACGAGCTCGCGCGCGCGAGCCGGCCCCGCTCGCTCCACCAGCCGCTGCGGGCCGCCCATCGACGGCGTCAGCCCCACGACGCGCTCGACGAGTCCGAATTTCGCACCTTCGGCTGCCAGCAGGAGGTCGCACGCGAGCGAGAGCTCGAACGACGCGGTCAGGCAGAGCGCGTGCGCGGCGAAGACCGTCGGATACGGCAGCGCCTCCAGGCGGGCCGGCAACCGGAGCAGCCGCTCCCACAGCACGCCGCCGGCGGCGCCGTCCGCGACCGTGGCGAACAGGTTGACGTCCACCCCGCCGGAGACCACGCGGCCCTCGGCGCGCAGCAGCGCGGCGCGCGGCGGATCGGCCTCGAGCGCGTCCAGCGCGGACTCGTAGCCCTCGATCACCGCCTCGGTCCAGAGGTTGACCGGCGGCGAGCTGAGCGTGACGACCGCGACGTCGCCGTCGCGGGTGACGACGACCGGCCCGTCGCTCACGACAGCGTCTCGCCGGTCGCCGCGATCTCGTCCTTGTCGCCACCACGGCCCGGGTCCCACGGCAGCCGCAGCGGGTCGCCCTCGTAGCGCGGGATCACGTGCACGTGGTAGTGGAAGACGGTCTGCCAGGCGGCCTGCCCGGAGGACTGCAGGACGTTGACGCCGTCCGCATCGAGCCGGTCCTTGATGCGGCCGGCCATCGTTTTCGCGGTCCGCGCGACCGCGAACAGGTCGTCCTCGGAGACCGCGTGCAGGTCGGCGGCGTGCGCCTTCGGGATGCAGAGCAGGTGGCCGCGCGTGGCGGGGTTGATGTCCATGAAGGCGACCGTCCGGTCGTCCTCGTGGACCTTGGTCGCAGGGATCTCGCCGGCGACGATCTTGCAGAACAGGCAGTCCGGGTCAGCCATCGCGGCGCAGCGTATCTCCCTAGGGTTCGCGTCCGAGATGCCGCCGGACGCCGCCCACCTGCGCGAGGTCGTCGAGACCCTGGAGCGGATCGAGCGCCCGTCCGCCTCCGACGGGGAGCGCCAGGCCGCGGAGTGGATCCGCGAGCGCCTGGCGTCGTTCGGCCTCGACGCCCGGATCGAGCAGGAGGTCGCGCACGGGACATACTGGTGGCCGCTCGGGGCGATGACCGCCGCCGCCGGGCTGGCCGGGCTCGGCGGCCGCCGGCGCGGGCTGGCGGCGCTGACCGGCGCGCTGGCCGCGGCCGGCGTCGTCGACGACGTCTCCGGCGGCCCGCACCTGCTGCGCAAGGTCCTCCCCTCCCGGCCGACCTACAACGTCATCGCCGAGGTGGGCGACCCGCGCGCGGAGCGGACGATCGTGTTCGTCTCCCACCACGACGCCGCCCACGGCGGGCTGATCTTCGCGCCGCAGTTCGTGACGATCCCGGCCGACCTGTTCCCGGGCTGGTACGCCGGCCAGGAGACCTCGCCGCCGGTCATGCAGCTGGTCGC
>JAXDHL010000106.1:0-22102 GCA_034664525.1 Solirubrobacteraceae bacterium | reverse complement strand
GAACCCCTTCTCGGAGATGTCGAACCCGGCCGGATCGATGTAGTGCTGCATGTACAGCCGCTTCAGGTTCATCTGGATCGTCGAGTGACGGACCTCGTCGATCATCTGGATCGCCAACCCGTTGTGCAGCTCGGGGTTCGGCACCGCCCCGATCGCCAGCGGCATCGCGCGGGCGGCCGAGATCTCCGGGACCGGGATGATCGACAGGAACAGCTTCTGCCACTCCATCCAGCGCTCCTGGACCTGGCGGAACATGTTGCCGCGGATCGCGCCGTCCATCGCGCCGAAGACGCGATTGTCCTTCTCCTCCTCCATCGGGAAGTAGGACCGCAGGACCTGCTTGAGCGGATCCTTCTTCGGCGCCTGCTCGAACGTGTAGTCGGTCGCGTACTTCTCGACCGGCGAGACGAACGTCGGATCCCAGGAGAGCTCCTGGATCTTCTGGTGTGACTTGGTGATGCTGGCGCGACTCACGGCGTCTGTCCTCCTTGGCTTTACGCGGACAGGTGGAACTGGTGCCCTCACGGGCCACGTTTCTGGTCGTCGGGTTGTAAGCCGGGCCCGGTTACATCGACGTTTCAGCCGGCGTGACGGGGGACGGGGCAAGCCGGTCGGCCAGCGGCAACGGTTCCGTGGGACAGGTCACCCGGGTCGCCGCGGGGGTGAAGGTTCCATCCGGGTTTCCGCTGCTGCACGACCTCGGCGGGCCTACGCCCAGCGATTCCGCGGATGCGGTCACCGGCCGCCCCGGGAGAAGGAGGAGCACAATGAACTCGACCGTGAAGCGCCTGGCGGCGGTGGTCGCCGTTGGAACCGTGGGCCTGCTCGCCCCGGTGGCCGGCGCGAATGCTGCCACCACGCCGCGCGCGCTGCCCGGCTTCGTCCTGCCCGGTCTCGCGTCGATGCCCGGTCTGCCGGCCTTCGATCCCGCCGGCCTCGCCTTCGTGGGACCGAGCGTGGGTGGCCTGGCCGCGGTGATCGGCCCGACGGTCATCACCGTGGGTGCCGGGAACATCTTCACGAACACCAACATCACCACGGCGGGCGGCCCCGTCGGGGTCACCGGCCCCTAGGCGCAGGGGAGAGACAGCGATGAGAACTCGAACGACATTCGCGGCGGCTGCGTCCGTGCTGAGCGTGCTTGCCGTCGCCGCCCCGGTGACCAGCGCGAGCGCCGACACCACGGCGCCCGCCGTCACGCCGCCCTCGCCCCTGCTCACGTTCGTGCCCCCGGCGGTCGGGCCGATCAGCGTGGACATCGCCCCCACGATCATCAACGGACAGGTCGTGAACCCGGGGCTGCACGTGCACATGCCGGGCGTCTCGCTGCCCCCGATCAGCTGGACCCCTCCGGTGGCCGGGGTGACGCTCCCGTGACCGCAGGGACGGCATGACGAGGCCGTCACGCCCGGGTGACGCCGGCGCCCGTCCCGCACGACCACCGCGGCACGAGTACACGCTGCCGGTCGTGCGGGAAGTCCCACGTCGGTGCGACGCGGGCGCGGAGGCCGAGGTCGTGGTCCCGGAGCGCGCCTGATGGCCCAGAACCCATGGGTGGCGATCGACGCCGCAACGTCGCCGCTGATGCGCGCGAGGCAGCTTCGGCACTCATGGGAGCACTTCCTCGGCGAAGGGCGGCTGGACGCCGTACGGCCGCCGATCGCCGACTCGTGGCAGCGCTCGTACGCGGCGGGCGTCGACCCGTCGGGCGCCGCAGTGGCTCCAGCGCTCGCCGACGCCGACGAGGCGTCGGCGCGCTGGGGTGCGCATCCGCTCGCGACCGCAGCCGCGCTCATCCTCGATTGCCTGGGCGGGATCGCCGCCGAGGCCGGCCACCTGATCGTCGTCAGCGATGCCGACGGGACGCTGCTGTGGATCCAGGGTCCGGCGGGCGTGCGCCTCGACGCGGCGGAGTCGATGAACTTCACCGAAGGCGCCGGATGGAGCGAGGGCGGGGCCGGCACGAACGCCATCGGCACGGCGCTCGCCGCCGATCACGCCGTGCAGGTCTTCGCCGGCGAGCATTACCACGAGGCCGTCCAGCAATGGACGTGCTCGGCCGCGCCGGTCCACGATCCCGACACCGGCCGTCTGCTGGGCGTCATCGACGTCACCGGGAAGCTGGGCACGGCCCACCCGACCAGCTTCGCCTGCGCCGTGGCGACCGCCCGGGCGGTCGAGTCCCACCTCCGGTACCTCATGAGCGAGCGCGACGCCCGGCTGCGGGCCCGCTACGAGCACCGGATCGCCGCCGGCGGCGCCCGAACGTCGCTCGCGACGCCCAGCGGGCGCATCATCGCCGGTGACAACCCGGCGAGCTGGATCGGCGCCGACCGGGTGGCGGTGCCGGCGGGCGGCGGAGAGCTCACGCTGCCCTCCGGCCTGCGGGCGTTCGCCGCCCCGGTCGGCGACGAGGAGGCGTTCGTGGTGCGGGGGGTCGGCGGACGCACCGCGGCCCCGCGGCGGCCGCTGCTCAAGCTCACGCTCCTGCGGCGCGGCGGGCCGCTCGTCGAGCTCGACGGACGGCCGCTGCAGCTCAGCCGCATCCGCACCGAGATCCTCGCGCTGCTCGCGGCGCGCCCCGAGGGCATGACCAGCGAGGAGCTGGCCGCCGACCTCTACGGCGACGACGGGCTTCCGAGCACGGTGCGCGTCCAGATCTTCCGGCTGCGCAAGCTGCTCGGGCCGTGGATCGACACGGCGCCGTACCGGCTGTCGATCGACGTCGAGTCCGACGTCGCCGCGGTGTCGCGGCTGCTCCAGCGCGGCGCGGTCCGCGAGGCCGCCCGGTGCTACCAGGGCCCGCTGCTGCCGCACTCCGAGGCGCCGGGCGTCGTCCGCGAGCGCGACGCGCTCGAGGGCTGGTTGCGCCAGGCGGTGATGACGGCCGACGACGCCGAGGCGCTGTGGGCCTGGGCGGGCTCGGCGTCCGGGCGCGACGATCTCCCGGCGTGGAAGCGCCTGCTCGCCAATCTGGACTACGCCGACCCGCGGAGAAGCCTGGCGGCCTCGCACGTCGGCCTGCTGCGTGCCGCGTACGGCGTCGCGGACGCCGCGTAGTCGGTCAGCTGCCGACGACGAGCTGCTTGCGCTTCGACAGCCCGGCGAGGAACCGCCGGTCGACGTCGATGTGCGCGCGCACGAGCTCGGGCGGGGTCAGCGCCAGCCACTGTTCCAGCGACACGTCTTCATAGACGGCGCTGCGGAACAGCTCGAGGAACCGCAGCGGGCTGTTGCCCGTGTTCTCGATGTAGTGGCCCATCGGCCGCGGGATGTAGCCGACGTCGCCGGCCTGGTAGTCGAACGTGTTGGCCGTGCCGTTGGCGCCGAACACGGTCATGCGGCCGCGGCCGGAGATGTAGAACTGCCACTCGTCGGCGTTCGGGTGCCAGTGCAGCTCGCGCATCCCGCCGGGGTCGACCTCGACCAGCGAGGCGGCGATCGTGGTCGCGGCCGGGAAGTTCCTCGAATCGACGATCCGCACCCGCCCACCGGGGCACTCGATCGGCTTCTGCGCCATGAGCCGGTGCGCGTAGCTGTGCGGCACGGCCCCGTTGGGCGCGCGCACCGCAGAGTTGCGCAGCGGCCCGGGCACCTTGCCCGGGACGATGTAGCGCTTGCTCTCGATGTCGGGCGGGATGCGCGAGAACGCCGCCTGCCGGACGCCGAAGTTCTTCGCCAGGACCTCGGGCGGCGTGTGCACCATCCAGTCCGTCAGGAGGAACGTGTCGAACTCGGAGAAGTCGCCGTCGTCGAACACGAGCAGGAACTCGCAGCCCTCCTTCAGGCCCTGGATCGAGTGCGGGATCCCGGAGGGGAAGTTCCACAGGTCGCCCTTGCCGACATCGGCGATGAAGTTGCGGCCCTGCGCGTCGACGGCGGTGATGCGGGCACGGCCCGCGAGCATGATCGCCCACTCGGCCGCGCTGTGCCAGTGCAGCTCGCGGATCCCGCCCGGGTCCAGGCGCATGTTGACGCCGGCGAGCGCCGTCGCGACCGGCAGCTCTGTCGTGGTGACCTGGCGCGCCCAGCCGCCGTCGGTGACGCGCATGTGGGCGGTGGAGAAGGAGAACTTGAGGTTCGGCAGCGCTCCGGCATCGGTCGCCGGCGGCAGCAGCTCGTCGGGGTTCTCGCGCTGCAGCGGCTCATTGCGCGGCCCGAGGATCGACGGCGCCGCAACCGCCGCGGCGCTGGTCGCGATGAAGCGCCGCCGGCTCACGCGATGATCAAGCAACGGGCATGGCGGGGCGCGGGCGCATCGCAACAGGATTCAGCCCGCGGACCTGTTCGTCCGCTGACCCACTCGCCAGCGGCGACGGTCCCACCGGACAGGCCCTCCACCGGCCGGCATCGCCCAAGATCAGACGGGGATGCCGCGTACCTGGGGGCCCGACGACGCCGGCGGAGCGTTTCTGTCCGACGTGATGGAGCTGGCGGAGCCGCGCGCGCTCGCCGCCGAGACGCTGCGCGTGATCGGCGAGTTGGTGCAGGTCGCGGTCGGCGAGCCGGTCGTCGAGCTCAGCCACGACCGGCGCTTCTCCGATCCCACCTGGTCGGAGAATCCGCTCTACCGCCGCTGGGGTCAGGCCTACCTGGTGTGGGCGAATGCGGTCGAGCGGCTGGCGAGCACGCCCCGGTTGCAGGCGGACTGGCGGCGCGAGTCGCGCGCCCGCGCGGCCGCCACGAAGCTCGTCGACGCGGCGGCGCCGACCAACCTGCTCGCGGGCAACCCGGCCGCGATCAAGCGCGCGTTCGAGACCGGCGGCATGAGCGTGGCGCGCGGCTGGCAGAACGCGCTTCGGGATCTGCGCTCGAACGCCGGGATGCCGTCCCAGGTCGACCGGCGTTCGTTCACGGTGGGGGAGAACCTGGCGGCGACACCGGGCGCGGTCGTCTATCGCGACGAGCTCTTCGAGCTGATCGAGT
Organism: Solirubrobacteraceae bacterium; assembly: GCA_034664525.1. GTDB lineage: Bacteria > Actinomycetota > Thermoleophilia > Solirubrobacterales > Solirubrobacteraceae > DATLGB01. The sequence continues at coordinate 17,176 of JAXDHL010000106.1, read as the reverse complement.
ACAAGCCGTCGACGGCGCGGATCCGCTCGCGCCCGCTGCTGATGATCCCGCCGCAGGTCAACAAGCACTACTTCCTCGACCTGGCTCCCGGCCGCAGCCTGACCGAATACCTCGTCAGCCGCGGAATCCACTATTTCACCGCGGTCTGGCGAAACCCCGGCCCCGAGGACGGCCACTGGGGGCTCGACGCCTACGTCGCGGCGCAGCTGCGGGCGATCGACGTGGTGCGCGACGTGGCAGGCTCGGATCGACTCAACCTGCTCGGCGCCTGCGCCGGCGGTCTGACGAGCGCGCTCATGCTGGGGCACCTCGCCGCGGTCGGCGGCGCCGCGGCGGTCAGCTCGGCGACGTTCGCGATCTCCATGGTCGACGGCCGGTGGCCGAACCCGATCTGCGCCATCGCCACCGAGCGAGCGGTGCGGGCGATCGCGGACGACGCCGCGCGCGGCGAGGTGTACGAGGCGCAGCAGATCGCGCGCGCGTTCGCCTGGATGCGCCCGAACGATCTCGTCTTCAACTACCTCGTCAAGGACTGGCTGCTCGGCGAGGATCCGCCGGCGTTCGACATCCTCGCCTGGAACGACGACGGCGCGAACCTCCCGGCGCGCTTCTACGCGGAGATGCTCGACCTCTACGCGCACAACCGCGCCGCGACGCCCGGTGCGATGGAGGTCCTGGGGACGCCGATCGACCTCGGGCGGGTCGACTGCGACAGCTTCATCGTCGCCGGCATGACCGACCACATCACGCCGTGGATGCCCGGCTACATGACCAGTCAGCTGCTGGGCGGCCGCAGCGAGGTCGTGGTGACCTCCACCGGCCACATCCAAACGATGGTCAATCCGCCGGGCAAGCCGCGCGCCCGCTACTTCGCCGGACCCGAGCCGGGGCCGGACCCGGAGGCATGGATGGCGCAGGCCGAGGCGCACGAAGGCTCCTGGTGGCCGCGCTATGCCGACTGGCTGCTCGAGCGCTCCGGGGAGGACCGGGACGCGCCCAGCGGGCTCGGAAGCCGCCGCCACCCGGCGCTCGAGCCCGCGCCGGGACGCTACGTCCTGGAGTGAGCCGGCGCCATCTCGGCGTGCGGGCGTACGCCGGTCGCGGTAGGGGCGAGAGCCACCCGCCAGGGGATGACGACCGAACCCGGGCGCGCGAAGATGTCGGCTCCCGGCGATGCGTCGTCGCGGGGACTTCGACCCGCACTGCCGCGACTAGGGCCCTAGGGGTCCCCGGGGCCCCTGACTAGGGGGTGACCGGGGGTCCCTCAGATGCGACCGGGGGGGCGTCGGAGGAACCTGTTCGAGCATGCCCTTGATCGCTGAACAACCGGTATACGCGCTTGACGCCGAGCGCACGAGGCCCGACCTCGTCCTTGCCGCGCCCGCGCCGGTGCGGGTGCTGATCGCCGATGCGCAGCCCGTGGTTCGCGCCGGGTTCACCGCGATGCTCGCCGGCGAAGCCGACATCAGCGTCGCCGCCGACGCCTCCAGCGGGGAGGAGGCGGTCGTCCTCGCCGAGCAGCTGGGCCCCGAGGTCGTCCTGCTCGACCTGGATCTGCCCGGGATCGGCGGGCTCGAGGCTGCGCGGCGGATTCACGAGTCGCCCAACGGCGCGAACGTCAACCTGCTCATCCTCGCCTCGCGCGACAGCGACGAGGACCTGTTCGCGGCGCTGCGCGCCGGCGCGTGCGGGTTCGTGCTCAAGAACACCGATCCCGCCGAGCTCGTGCGGGCCGTGCGCGCGGTCTCGGCCGGCCAGGCCCATCTGACGCCGAGCGCCACCCGCCGGCTGATCGCCGAGTACGTCACGCAGCCCCAGCCGCACCTGCCCAGCCCCGCGCAGCTCGAGGAGCTCACCGCCCGTGAGCGCGAGGTGATGGCGATGGTCGCCGCCGGCCTGCGCAACGACGAGATCGCCGAGTACTTCGTCATCAGCCCCGCGACGGTCAAGACGCACGTGAGCCGCGCACTGCGCAAGCTCCACGCGCGCGACCGCGCACAGCTCGTAGCCATCGCCTACCGCTACGGGCTCGTCCATCCCGGCCCCCGCCCGGCGACGTTCGGATTCGAGGGCAGGCGGGTGGCGCTGGTCGCATGACGGTCACGTGATCTCGCTCTGGTCGGGCATCGAACTCTCGATCGCCCAGGCTAGGTCCGGTCCCTCAGCGGCCCGCCCGGCCCGCGTGCCAGGTGTGCCTGTCCCAAGGGCCGGGTCCCGTGTACCTGCTGGCCCCCTGTACGGACGCACGGCTCCTTCTGCCCCTCCGCCGGACCGACGTACGCAGCACCCGACGGGACCATGCAGATCCGTAACGCCCAGGCATCCGGAGACACCATGACCCACGCCACAGACGACTCCCTGATCGACGACCTGATGGACGCCTACGTGGAGTGGCGCGAGGAGTCCGCGGCCGTCGAGTCCGCCTACCAGCGCTGGTCGATCGTCGGCTCACCCGACACGGCAGACGCGTTCGCCGCCTACGTCGCGGCACTCGAGCGCGAGGAGATCGCGTCGGCGGAGTACGCCGAGCTGTACGAGTACAGCCGCGCCGAGCTGGCTCGCGAGCGGCAGCGCAAGGCCTGGCTCAGCGACGCCGCGTAGGACGGCGGCCGGGCCGCCGTCCCCACGCGACGGCCGGTCACGCGTGCGCGCCGTTGCGGATCACCGCCGCCTGCCCCTGCCCACCGCCGACGCAGAGCGCCGCGATCCCACGCCCGGCGTTCGTACGCCGCATCTCGTGCAGCAGCGTCACGAGGATGCGCCCGCCGCTGGCTCCGATCGGGTGACCGAGGGCGATCGCGCCGCCGTGCGGGTTGATCCGCGCGGGATCGATCCCGAGCTCGCGCACGACCGCCAGCGACTGCGCCGCGAATGCCTCGTTGAGCTCGAACAGGTCGATGTCCGAGAGCGCGAGGCCCGCCTTCGCCAGCGCGGAGCGGACGGCCGGCACCGGCCCGATGCCCATGATCGCGGGGTCGACCCCGACCGACGCGTGGCTCTCGACCGTTCCGAACGGCTCGAGGCCCAGCTCGGAAGCCCGGCGCGCCGACATGACCACCACGGCGGCAGCGCCGTCGTTGATGCCCGACGAGTTGCCGGCGGTGACGGTGCCGCCGTCGCGCCGGAACGCGGGACGCAGGCCGGCCAGCGCCTCGGCGGTCGTGCCGGGACGCGGCGCCTCGTCGTTGTCGACGATGCGGGTGCTCCGCTTGTCGGGGACCTCGATCGCCACGATCTCGGACTGGAAGACGCCGGCGTCGATGGCCTGCGCGGACTTCTGCTGGCTGACGGTCGCGAACGCGTCCTGGTCCTCACGGGACACGCCGAACTGCTCGGCGACGTTCTCGGCGGTGATGCCCATGTGGATGTCGCCGAACGCGTCGGTCAGGCCGTCGTGCGTCATCGAGTCGATCAGCTGCGCGTCGCCCATCCGCGCGCCGAAGCGCCCGCTCGGCACCAGGTACGGCGCCTGCGACATGTTCTCCATGCCGCCGGCGACGACGATCTCGGCGTCGCCGGCGCGGATCATCTGCGACGCGAGCGCGACCGACTTCAGGCCCGACCCGCAGAGCATGTTCACGGTCGTCGCCGGCACCTCCTGCGGGATGCCTGCGGCGATCGCCGCCTGGCGGGCCGGGTTCTGGCCCAGTCCGGCCTGCAGCACGCAGCCGAGCAGCACCTCGTCGACCTGACCGCCGGCGATGCCGGCCCGCTCCAGCGCGGCTCGGACGGCGTGGGCGCCGAGGGTGGTCGCGGAGACGTCGCGGAACGCGCCGCCGAACGTGCCCACCGGCGTGCGCACGGCGCTGACGATCACTGGTTCTTCCATGCTCGCGAGGCTACGTGCAGCGGACCGCCGGCCAAGCTGTCCCACCGGACCGACCGAGCCGGATCGAGGGTCAGGGGGAAATCCCGCAGGTGCGTCGCACGCTGTCTCGCATGGAAGCTCGACCCGCGATGCGGGGCGGTACCTCTGGGCGCGCCCCGCATCGGCTGCTCGGGCGCCAGGCGCTGCTGGGGCGGCGGGAGGAGTCGGCCACGGTGGACCGGCTGATCGCGGCAGTGCGCGCGGGCCACAGCGGCGCCCTGGTCGTCCGCGGCGAGGCGGGCGTGGGCAAGTCGGCGTTGCTGCGCTATGCGGTCGACGCGGCCTCGCCCGTCTGCCGCGTGGAGGTGACCGCAGGCGTGGAGTCGGAGATGGAACTGGCGTTCGCCGGCCTGCACCAATTATGCGCGCCGATGCTCGATCGGCTCGTCCGGCTCCCCGGCCCGCAGCGCGAGGCGCTCGAGGTGGCGTTCGGGCTCGCGGCGGGTGGCACCCCGGATCGGTTCTTCGTCGCTCTGGCGGCGCTCGGCCTGCTGTCCGACGTCGCCGCGGACCGTCCGCTCGTGTGCGTGATCGACGACGCGCAGTGGTTGGATCGGGCATCGGCGCAGGTCTTGGCGTTCGTCGCGCGGCGGCTGGGCGAGGAGTCGGTCGCGCTGGTCTTCTCGGTCCTCGGCGGCGGCGAGGAGTTCGCCGGGCTGCCAGAGCTCACGCTGCGCGGGCTGCGCGAGGAGGACGCGCGGGCGCTGTTGGGCTCGGCGCTCGTCGGGCCCTTGGACACCAGCGTCGCGGAGTGCATCCTGGCCGAGGCGGGCGGCAATCCCCTCGCGCTGCTGGAGCTGCCGCGCGGCCTGACGCCGGCCGAGCTGGCGGGCGGGTTCATCATCCCGGACGGACTCCCGCTGTCGGGCCGGATCGAGGACAGCTACCGACGCCGGTTGGAGCAGCTCCCGCCGGACGCGCGCCGCCTGCTGCTGGTGGCCGCGGCCGAACCGGTCGGCGACCCGGGGCTGCTGCAGCGCGCGGCGGCGTGGCTCGGCATCCCGGCGGGCGCGGCGGGCGTGGCCGAGCGGGCGGGGCTGATCGAGATCGGTGCGCAGGTCCGGTTCCGGCATCCGCTCGTGCGCTCGGCGATCTACCGGGCGGCGGACCCGGAGGAGCTGCGGGACGCGCACCGAGCACTCGGGCAGGCCACGGATCCGTTCCTGGACCCGGACCGGCGCGCGTGGCACTCGGCCAAGGCGGTGAGTGGACCGGACGACGCCGTCGCCGACGAGCTGGAGCGCTCCGCCGGGCGGGCGCAGGCGCGCGGCGGGCTGGCGGCGGCCGCCGCCTTCCTCGAGCGCGCAACGGCGCTGACGACCGACCCCGCGACGCGCGCCGGGCGTGCGCTGCGGGCGGCCGGCGCCAAGCTCGCCGCCGGCGCCCCCGGGGCCGCGCTGGAGCTGCTGGCGCTGGCCGAGGCCGCGCCGCCGCACGAGCTGCAGCGGGCGCGGGTGGAGCGCCTTCGCGGGCAGATCGCCTTCGCGTCCAACCGCGGGGTCGATGCGCTGCCGCTGCTGTTGCAGGCGGCGACGCGGCTCGAAGCGCACGCCCCGCGGCTCGCGCGCGAGACGTACCTGGACGCGCTGCAGGTGGCGACGGTCGCGGGCACGCTCGGCGAGCAGATCCTGGACGCGGCCCGCGCGGCCCGCGCGGTGCCGCCTGCGCCGGGTCCGCGGACGGCGGCTGATCGGTTGCTCGAGGCCGTGGCCCTGCTGTTCGCCGAGGGGCGGGCGGCGGCCGCGCCGCTGCTGGAGGCCGCGCTGGTGGAGACGCCGGACGAGACCTGGACCCGCTGGCCGTGGTTGCTCGCGCTGATCGCGTGGGAGCTGTGGGACATCGACCGCTACCGGAAGCTCGTGGAGCGCCAGGTCGCGCTGGCCCGCGACGCCGGCGACCTCACGGCGCTGCTCCCGGCGATGTCGATGCTCCAGATGGCGTGCGTGGCCGCGGGTGACTTCGCCGCGGCCGAGGCGCTGCTCGACCAGACGGAAGGGCTGGCCGAGGCGACCGGGACCACACCGTGGCCCTATGCGCGCATCGTGCTGGCGGCGTGGCGGGGCCGCGAGCGCGAGGCGCTCGACGTGATCGCGGCGGCGGAGCGCGACGCGACCGTCCGGGGGGAGGGGCTGGTGCTCGCGTTCGGCGATCTGTTCACCGCCGTGCTGCGCAACGGGCTGGGCGAGTACACCGCCGCGCTCCCCGCGGCGCAGCGGGCGTCCGAGCGGATCGGCGGCATCGGCTTCGTGGCGCGGGCCCTGCCCGAGGTGATCGAAGCCGCCGTCCGCAGCGGTGAGCCCGAGGTGGCCGAAGACGCGCTTGCCCGGCTGCACGAGCGCACCGGCTCCGAGCCGACCGACTGGGCGCTGGGGGTCGAGGCGTACTCGACGGCGCTCGTCGCCGGGCCCGAGGACGCCGAGACCCACTATCGGGCGGCGGTCGAGCGCCTCAGCCGCAACGGGCCGGGCGTCTATCAGGCGCGTGCCCACCTGCTCTACGGCGAATGGCTGCGCCGTCAGCGCCGCCGCACCGAGGCGCGGGTGCAGCTGCGCCGGGCCTACGGGCTGTTCACCGAGATCGGCGCGCAGGCGTTCGCCGCGCGCGCCCAGCGCGAGCTGCTGGGCACCGGCGTGACCGTGCGCAAGCGCACGTTCGAGTCACGCGATCAGCTCACCGCGCGGGAGGCGCAGATCGCGGAGCTCGCGCGTGACGGCCTCTCGAACGCCGAGATCGCAACCCGGCTGTTCATCAGCCCCCACACCGTCGAGTACCACCTCACCAAGATCTTCGCCAAGCTCGACATCCGCGGGCGCACGGAGCTGCGCGGGGCCCTTCCCGCCCAGGACGGCGTGGAGACCGCTCAGTCCGCTGCCGGCTGACCGTCAGGGGATGGCGTCGGCGGCGTAGACGTCGGTGCCGCCGGTGACGGCGGGGTGGGTCTGCACGAAGAAGAGCTTGAAGGTGGTGCCGGCGTGGTCGAGGCCCTCGTAGTCGCCGGTGAAGTAGCCGCGGGCGAACGGCGCCTTCTTCATGTCGAACGACGTCGGGGTGACCCGCTGGGATGGTGCCCAGGTGGCGGTGCCGTCGGTGGAGATGCGGATCCAGTAGTCCGCCAGCGCGGTGGCTCTGGTCGGCGTGTCGCGACGGAAGTCGTAGTACGTCACGGCGACCGCCCCGGCGTCGTCGACGTCCACGGCCGCCGTAAAGGCCGGGGTGCCGGCCGGCGAGCCGCTGACCTTCTGCGGGGCGCTCCACGTCCGGCCGCCGTCGGCCGACTTCGAGAGCCGGACGGCCGGCGTCCCGGAGGCGCCGTCCTGCCAGACGACGTACACGGCGCCCGTGCGGCGATCGATCGCGATGTCGGGCACGCTGTCGCCGGTGCGCAGCGGCCGGCCGTCGCCGGGCGTGGTGACGGTGCGGTCGACCAGCCGGCTGACGACCCGTGGCGTCGACCACGACGCGCCGTGGTCGGCCGAGCGCATCACCTCGACGTGCAGTCCGTGGCGGCGGTGGTCGTTGCGCACGAAGACGTCGATCAGCGTGCCGTCGGGCTCGACCGCGATCTGGTTCGCGATCGTCTGGTCGCCCTTGCCGGGGTCGTAGATCATCCGCGCCCGCGACCACGTCTCGCCGTTGTCGGCGCTGGCGGCGAACCAGGTCGGGCCGTGGTAGCCGATCGCGTTCTCGGCCGGCTCCGGCTTCGCGTGCGGCGCGACCAGCCGATCCCAGATCGCGTACACGTACCCGCTCACCGGATCGGCGGTGATCGACTCCTTGTCGTCGAGCACGTTGCCGCCGTGGTCCTCCCGCAGCAGTTGCGGATGCGCCCACGTGGCGCCGAAGTCGTCGGAGTGGGTGACCTGGATGCCCGCCCGGAGGCCGAGGCCGACCGACGGCTGGCTCACGGTCAGCCCGATCTGGTGCAGCCGGCTTCCGGACCCCCAGGAGACCCACGGGTCGCTGGCGCGGTCGAACGCGCGGCCCGGCTCCTGCGCGGCGGGATCGGCATAGCGCGCGAACAGCGGGCAGCGGCTGAAGTCCGCGAACGTGTCACCGCTCCAGGTCGCGCCGCCGTTGGTCGACGTGCTCGTCGCCAGGCCGTGTGCCCCCCCGTCGCTCCAGCGATCCTGTTGCCAGGCGCCGGCGATGTGGTCGGGATCGGCCGGGTCGACCGCGACCCACGGCTCGACCTCGTCGTTCTCGTAGACGGTCCCGGTCGGATCGTGACCCGGGCCGGCGCACGCGATCGCGAACGGCGACGGGCCGGTCACCTGCACCGGGGACGACACCGCCGCCGCGACCGGTGACGCCGCCAAGAGCGCGGCGGCTCCGCACGCCACCAGGGCGGCGAGACCGCGAATCCCGCGTTCAGGATCTGGGTGTCCGGCGGAACGCACGGGTGAGAGCGTGATCGGGATCCGCGGCGCGGTGCCCTGGACGGGAGGCCAGTCGGCGCCGACCGGTGCGGGCGGAGAGCCGCCGCGCCGCGAGCAGCGCCCCGGTGATGAGCCCGGCGGCGCCGACGGTCGCGAGCGTGAGCTCGACCGTCACCACCAGCCCGAGCTCGAACAGCCCGAGCACGAACAGCCCGGCGAGCGCCCACAGGGCGCAACCGCCGGCGGTCCCCAGCAGGCAACCCTGCATGACGGCGAGGGGCTCCTCGCGGGCGGCGGCCGGATCGCGTGCCGGCGATCCGTTCCGGCTACCTCGCCGCGCGGGAGGCACGCCACGTGAGGACGGACACCGAGACCACCAGCGCGACCGCCGCGGCAAGGAGGAGGTAGAGCCCCCACGCGGGGCTCAGGTAGCGATATTGCTGGCCGAGAACGGTGACGGCCCCGTTCGAGTTGATCTTCGCCAGGCTCGCCACCGCCTGTATCGCCGACAGCGCGCCGCCGGCGCCGGCCAGGATCAGCGGAAGGCGTGCGCTGCGCCGCTGGTACACGGCGAGCATCGCGAGCGCCCACGCGCCGACGGCCACGGAGCGCCAGCCGTGCATGCCGGTGCCGCTCAACGACACGAATCCGTACGCCGTCGCCCACGGACCGACGGCGCCGATGATGATGCCGAGCGCTGCCAGCGACGCCGACCAGAAGCTCGCCGGCTGTCGGGCGAGTGCCGCGGCGACCTCCGTGCGCTGCCGCTGGAAGGCGGCATCGCGATCGGTCGGTTGCTGGTGCTCGGACATGGTCTCGACTCCGTTCAGGCGCGTCAGTCGGGTTTGCGGGCCACGATCACGAGCAACTCCTGGCGCTCGCCCCGCCAGCGGGGCCTGAGCTCGGCGAACTCGCGGTCGAGCGCCTCGGCGCGATCAGGGCGGCCGGCCAGGTCGGCGTAGAGCGCGATGAGCATGGGGTGGTGGGCCTTGAGCAGCTCGAAGTCGGCGAGCGGACTCGGCTCGAGCGAGTAGCGCTCCAGCAGCAACGACTGCACCCGGTCGCCGAACAGCTCCCGGACGTGCTCCTCGCGACCCCACTGCAGCGGGGACTCCGCCGGGATCAGCGCGCGTTGCTGGTAGCGCTCGCAGAGCTCGAAGAGATCGACGATCCCGCCGGCGGGGACGAAGGCGATCAATCCGATCGTGCCGCCGGGCCGGCACACGCGCAACAGCTCGTCCGCCACCGCCCGGTGATCGGGTGCGAAGATCGCGCCGACGGCCGAGGTCACGACGTCGAACTCGCCATCGTCGAACGGGAGCGCCTCCGCGTCGGCTTCCACCCATTCGATCTGCACGCCGTGGGCGCTTGCCTCGCTGCGGCCGGCGGCGAAGTTCTCGGGCGTCAGGTCGGAGGCGACGACATCGGCGCCCGCCTCGGCGGCGCGGATTGCGACGTTGCCGGTGCCGGCGGCCACGTCGAGCACCCGCTGCCCGGGCGCGATCGAGCACGCCGCGACCAGCAGCGGCCCGAAATCCCAGAGCGACGCGGTCGCGAACTTGTGGTAATCGCCGAGCGCCCACATCGCCCGCTGGCGCGCCTTGTACTCGAGGTCTTCCCGCACGCCTCGATGATCGGGCAGGCGATCGTCCCGGCAAGCTGCTCCGGCGGACCAGTTCGCACCGTCCGTCCGTCCACGGCGTGGAGGGGCCAGGCGCGGAACACTCGGAGAGGATGTGCGGCATAACGGGATGGATCTCCTTCGAGCGCAACCTCGAGCGTGAGCGCGACACCGTCGAGGCGATGACGGCGACGATGGCCTGCCGCGGGCCCGACGCCTCGGGCACCTGGGTGCACGGCCCGGCCGCGCTGGGGCATCGCCGGCTCGCGATCATCGATCTGCCGGGCGGCGCGCAGCCGATGTCGGTGCGCGAGCCGGACGGCGAGGTCGTGCTGGTCTACAGCGGCGAGGTCTACAACTACGCCGAGCTGCGCGACGAGCTGCATCGCGCCGGCGAGCGCTTCGAGACGTCGAGCGACACCGAGGTCGTGCTGCGCGGCTATCTCCGCTGGGGCGAATGGATCGTCGACCGCCTCAACGGCATGTATGCATTCGCCATCTGGGACGGCCGCCGGCGGCGCCTGCTGATGGTGCGCGACCGCATGGGGATCAAGCCGTTCTACTTCGCGCGCACGGACGACGGCGTGCTGTTCGGCTCCGAGCCGAAGGCGATCCTGGCGAATCCGCTCGCCGAGCCCGTCGTCGACGCCGACGGGCTGCGCGAGCTGTTCGGGTTCGTCAAGACCCCGGGCCACGCGGTCTGGGCCGGAATGCGCGAGCTCGAGCCGGGCACGCTGGCGATCGTCGACGAGGGGGGCCTGCGGGAGCGGCGCTACTGGCGGCTCGAGACGCGGCCGCACGGCGACGGCCGCGACGCCACCGTGCGCCACGTGCGCGAGCTGCTCGACGACATCGTGGGCCGCCAGCTGGTCGCCGACGTGCCGCGCTGCGTGCTGCTGTCCGGCGGGCTCGACTCGAGCGCGATCACGGCGCTCGCCGGCGCCCAGCTCGCGCTGCAGGGCGAGCGGGTGCGCACGTTCGCGGTCGACTTCGTCGGACAGGCCGACAACTTCGTGGCGGACGCCCTGCGCGCGACGCCGGACACCCCGTACGTCCATGACATGGTCGAGCACGTCGGCTCCGAGCACCGTGACGTCGTGCTCGACCACGAGGCGCTCACCGATCCCGAGATCCGCCGGGCGGTCGTCGCCGCGCGCGATGTGCCGGCCGGCCTCGGCGACATGGACACGTCGCTGTACCTGCTGTGCCGGGCGATTCGCGAGCGGTCGACGGTCGCGCTGTCCGGCGAGTCGGCGGACGAGATCTTCGGCGGCTACCGGCAGTTCCACGATCCCCGGGTGCAGCGCATGCACGCCTTCCCGTGGATCGCGATGGAGGGCGACCGCTTCTTCGGCGCGGATGCGATCCTCGAGCCGGGCGTCCGCGCGACGCTCGACCTGCCCGGCTACCGGCGCGACGCCTACGAGCAGGCGATCGGCGAGGTCGACCATCTCGGCTCGGAGAGCGACCTCGAGTACCGCATGCGGATCTCGAGCTACCTGCACCTCACCCGCTTCGTCCGGCTCCTGCTCGATCGCAAGGACCGGATGAGCATGGCGGTCGGGCTCGAGGTCCGAGTGCCGTTCTGCGACCACCGCCTCGTCGAGTACGTCTACAACGCGCCGTGGGCGATGAAGACCTACGACGGGCGCGAGAAGAGCCTGCTGCGCGGCGCCACGCGCGACGTCCTGCCGCAATCGGTGGTCGAGCGGCTCAAGAGCCCGTACCCGTCGACGCAGGACAGCCACTACGTCGCTGCGCTGCAGCGGCAGGCGAGCGAGCTGCTGGCGCAATCGCAGGATGGCGTCTTCGAGCTGGTCGACCGCACCTGGCTCGAGCGGGCCGCGCGCCCGGCAGCCACGATCGGCCTGCTCGAGCGCCAGGGGCTCGAGTGGACGCTGAACCTCGCCGCCTGGATGGACATCCGCCATCCACGGCTTGCGATCTGAGCGGCGCCGCCTGGTTGGCAGGCCGGAGCGGGCCGTTCCAAGGGACGGGTCGGCATGTGTCCCGGCCGCGCCAGCATGGACTCGTGTCCACACGTGATCGCTTCACCGCTGCGGCGGCAATCATCTTCCTGCTCGCCATCGGCGCTCCCGTGCCGGGTGCGAGCGCCGCGCAGCATGCGGCCGCGACCGCGCGGGCCAAACACGGGCACCGCGCCCACAAGCGCCGCGCCCACCGGCATTCGCGGCACAAGCATCCCGCGCCGGCCGCGCCCGCTCCGGCGCCGGCTCCGGCCGCGCCCGCTCCGCCGCCGCCGGCGCCCACGACGGCGCCCGCCGCCGGCCTTCCGGGCTTCGTCAACCCGGGCCCGACCGGTCCCATGGGCCCGCTCGGCCCGTCCGGCCCGCTGGGCGGCAACGGCCAGGTGCCCGGGCTCTGGGACTCGTTCAACCTCGGGCCCAGCGGGCCGCTCGGCCCGGGCGGCCAGCTCGGGCCGCACAGGTGAGGCACGGCGGGGGCTCCGTGGTCGCGCGGTTGGACCGGGTCGGGACTGTCACACGGGACAGGCGCCGGCGACCGCGCCGGCGCGACGATATGGAACACGCTGTCTCACACGAATGACGTCGCGATCGGGCGGGCGAACCGCCGAGGAGTTGATATGAGCATCCAACGCAAGCTTGGGGTCGAGTTCATCGGCACGTTCTTTCTGGTATTCACCGTCGGCATGGCGATCGCCACCGCCGGGGCGCTCGCGCCGCTGGCGATCGGCGCCGTCCTGATGGTGATGGTGTTCGCCGGCGGCCACGTCTCGGGTGCGCACTACAACCCGGCGGTCAGCACCGCCGTGTTCCTGCGCGGGAAGATGACCCGGGACGAGTACGTCGCCTACGTCGTCACGCAGGTGCTGGCCGGAATCGTCGCCGCCGTGGTGGTGCTCATCCTCGGCTACGGCCCGAACGTGCCCGCGCACGTCGCGGGCGCCGGCAAGATGCTGATCGTCGAGTTCCTGTTCACCTTCGCCCTGGCCTATGTCGTCTTGAACGTCGCGACCGCGACGGACACCGAGGGCAACTCGTTCTACGGCCTGGCCATCGGCTTCACGCTGGCCACCGGCGCGTTCGCGGTCGGGTCGATCTCCGGTGGCGTGTTCAACCCCGCGGTGGCGGTCGGCGGGATGGTCATGGGCCTGTTCCAGTGGAGCCACATCTGGATCTACCTGCTCGCAAACCTCGCCGGCGGCGCTGCCGCGGCATACGCGTTCCTCCTCACGCAGCCGCGGCAGGTGCTCGCCGGCGAGCGGCGCCCGGCGGAACCGCAGGACCAGTCCACCCCGTGGACCGGGCGCGGCCGCTCCGTCCGGGCGCCGGGAACGCTGTGACGCCGACCAGGGCGAGCGCTCAATCGGGCCTCAGCCGGACCGAGCCGGATGGCTCATGAAGAAGGCGAACATCGCGGCGGTCTCGTCAGGGCCGGCGGGGTCGGCATAGGACTCGCAGCTGCACCCGCCGGACCAGGCGTGACTCATGCCGTGCACCATCCAGAGCTCGCCCAGCTGCCCGCCGTGGCCGTCGCCGTAGGCGCTGATCGTGTAGGACCGGCCGCCCGGAGCCACGCCCGACGTGGTGCCGGCGGGCGGCCGGGGGACCGAGCCGTTGTCCGCGCCGTCGTCGGCCCAGTCGGCGGTCACCTGCCACTGCTGCACGACCTGGTCGGCGTTGACCGGCGGCACGGTCGTGTCGGCGTCGCCCTGGAACGCGATGAACGGCATCTGCCGGGCCTGCGAGCCCATGGTCTGATAGGCGCGCTGGCCCGCCCCCACGGGGTCCGCGCTCCGGTACCCGGCGCACGTCGCCGTCGACGCGTACTCGCAGCCCGAGCCGATGCCGACGGCGGCATAGAGGTCCGGGTAGGCGGCCGCCATCACGGACGCCATCGCGCCTCCCGCCGAGATGCCGTCCACGTAGACCCGGTTCGGATCGACGGCGTAGTTCTGCTCGACCCACGTGGTGAGGCCCGCGATGTTCGCCGGCTCACCCGCGCCGCGGCGCATGTGCTGGTCCTGGAAGAAGTTCCAGCACTTCAGGTAGTTGGCGCTCGGATCCTGCTGCGGGAAGACCACCAGGAACCCCTTGGCCTCGGCCAGCTGATCCCACCGGGACAGCTGGCGGAACTGGTCCGCCGACTCGGTGCATCCGTGAAGGGCGACCACGAGCGGGGCGGCGGTCCCCGCTCGATACGTGGTCGGGACATACAACTGATAGTGCTGGGCGCCCGCGGGGCCGGCGTAGTCACCGGAGCTGAGCGTTCCCGCCTGCGCTCGGGCGACGCCGGCGGCCAAGGTGGCCGCGGCGACGAGCGAGACGCATGCGATGACAGACCAGGCTCTGTGCCTGGGGGTGGGCTTGGACATGACCTCCTCCTCGAGTCCGCTCTCCCTGCCCAACCTATGTCGCGCCGTCGCCGCTCCCAATACACAGAAGCGAGAACCTTCCAACTGGTCATTGGTACAGTCCGCAACCGGTCCACCGGTGCGCCCGGCGCGGGGTGAGCCGGAGGGCGTGACGCGGACGCGCGGCGGGTCGCGCCGCGCGAAGCGCGCCGTCGCCGCCCGGATCTCGCACCAGCGGCGCGCGCTCGCCGGCGAGGTCGTCGCCCGCTATCGGCAGGAGATCGCCGACTACGGCCTGGGGGCCGACGAGGAGCTGCTCGCGGATGCCTTCGAGGTCGCCCTCGCCAACATCGATGCGCTGCTCGGCGGCCTCGAGCACGGCGAGCCGGTCTCGGACGCGCAGCTGGACCGGACGCGCGTCACGGCCGCGCGCCGGCTGAACCAGCGCGTGTCGCTCGAGGGCTTCCTGCACGCGGGCCGCGTATGGGCGCGCGTCGTCTGGCGGGAGGCGCTGGACGCGGCGCGCGTCGAGGCGCCCGAGGAGCGCGAGGTGGCGCTCGAGCTGGCCGGGCGCATCATCGATCAGGTCGACCTCGTCTCCACGGCCGGCGCCCGCGCGTACCTCGACGAGCTCAACGACCGCGGCCTGCTGCGACAGGATCTCCTGGAGGCGCTGATCTCCGGGCGCGGGGACACCGCCGGGGCGCGCCGGCAGGCGCGGTCGCTCCATGTCCGACTGGGGGAGAGCTACGTGGTCGTCGTGGTCCGCGCGGCGCAGCTGCAGCGGGAAGCGGCCCAGGAGCTGCCGGTCGCCACGCGGGTCACGCTCGATCGCGTGGTCGAGGCGACCCGGGCTCATCTGCGGCCGTCGGCCGGCCCGTTGCTCGCGGGGATGCGCCAGGGCGACGTGGTGGCGCTGTATCCGGTCTCCGACCCCGCCCAGGTCGCTGTGGTGAAGCGGGACTGCGAGGCGCTCGTCGGCGCGCTCGCGGTCGAGGTCAGCCTCGGCATGAGCGGCTGGCACGCGGGGCTGCCGGCGATCGCGACCGCGTACGAGGAGGCACTCGATGCGGTCGAGATCGCCGCCGCCACCGACATACGCGGGCGCGCCGTCGTGCTCGAGGAGGTGCTCGTCGAGCACATGCTGCGGTCCAGCCCGCACGCCGACCGGATCCTCGCGGACGCCTTGCAACCGCTCGCCGAGTACGACCGCACCCACCAGTCGGAGCTCGTGGCCACGCTGCGCACGTACGTCGAGGAACGTCTCAATCTCACCCGGAGCGCCGAGATCCTGCGGGTCCATCCGAACACGGTCGTGTACCGGCTGCGGCGCATCCGCGAGCTGTCGGGCCGCGATCCCAGAGATGCCGACGACCTCCTGGTCCTCTCGCTTGCCCTGAAGCTCAGCGAGCTGCAGTTCCGGTGACCGCCACTGCGCCCAGAGGCGACGTCCGGGGCGCCGGCCTGCGCCGGTGGATGCACGGCAAAGAGCCGACCCGAGGCGGACGACGGAGCGCGCACGATCGAGGACCCTTCCCGAGAGGTCCTGTGCTTCCCGACGTCATCGAACAACGCAGTCCACGCATCCGGCTCGGGTTCCCGAAGCAGCTGATCCGGCACGTGCGGCGCGCACTCAGGCACTGGCGCGCAGTCGTGGCGCCCACGGTGTCACCCGCGCGCCGCGATCCGGACCCGGCCGAGACGCTGACGCTGGCCGAGCTCTGGAGCGCATGGCGGCTGGCCGACCTCGACTGCTGGCTGGAGCTCGTGGCCTGGCGGCTCGCCCCGCTGCACCTGCGCGCGGACGCGTTCTCCGACTACCGCGCTGCGCTCGACCGCGAGGGCTGGCTGGCCGAGCGGCTCGCGCGGCGGCATTAGCTGTCGTGCCCGCCGGGCAGGGATGGACCCAGATCGGCCTGCTCGCGCTGGCATTCGTGCTGTCGTCGATCATCGGCCTCGAGCGCGAGCTGCGCCAGAAGGCTGCCGGCCTGCGGACCCACTCGCTCGTCGGGGTCGGGGCGGCGCTGTTCGTGTTGGTGAGCAAGTACGGCTTCGGCGACGTCCTGAAGCCCGGGCTCGTGACCGTGGACCCGTCCCGCGTCGCCGCGCAGGTGGTGTCGGGCATCGGCTTCATCGGCGGCGGTCTCATCTTCGTGCGCGGCGACCTGGTGCGCGGACTGACGACCGCGGCGATCGTGTGGCTGACCGCCGCGGTGGGCATGGCCTGCGGCTCCGGCCTCGCCCTGCTCGCGGTCGTGGTCACCGCCGGGCACTTCGTCGTCGTGCTCGGCTACACCGGCCTCGAGGACTGGCTGCGCCGGCGCCGCCAGCGCGGCCGCGTGGCCGCACTGCGCATCACCAACGTGGATGGGCAGGAGGATGGGCTGGCCGCGATCATCGCCGAGTGCGAGCGCCGCGGGGTGGTCGTCACCCGCGTGGAGGCCGACGGCGACGGCGCCGGCGCGACGGACTGAGGCGCCGGCCGCGCCCGGTCGGGCAGGCGAGACCGGGCGATGGGACAGGGGTCGTCGGCGCGGCCCCGCGCCACCATCCGAAACGGATGGTTTCGAATCCCAGGAGGTCACACATCATCATGCATGGACTCAAGCGAATCGGGGCGGCGCTGGCCGTCACGGCCAGCGTGGCCGCAGTCGTCCCGGCCGCCGCCGGCGCGGCGCCGCGCGCGCTGCCGCAGCTGCCGGGCATCGGCTCGAACGCGAACATCTGCCTGCAGGGCGTCCCGGACCTCGGTCCGTTCGGTCCGATGGGGCCGTACGGCCCGAGCGGCCCCTACGGGGCCAACGGCCCGCTGCACGGCCAGGCCAACCCGATCGGCAACGCCGCCACCTGCGGCGGCCTGCTGACGTACATCCTGCGGGGCGGGACCCTGCATTCCTTCGTCAAGGCCAGCCTGACGGGCGTCCACTGATCGAAGCCGGGCGGGTGCGGGGCGAAGACCCACATCTCAACCACCC
>JAXDHL010000105.1:0-9891 GCA_034664525.1 Solirubrobacteraceae bacterium | reverse complement strand
CGGCCGAAGACCGTGCGCAGGACGCCGGAGCCGCGGTGGACGTAGACGACCTCGTCGCCCTCGCCGTTGCGGTAGAAGCCGTCGAGCTCGTCGGTCGGCTTGCAGACGGCGACCTCGATGTCGCCGTTGAACATCAGCAGCTGCCGGGCCGAGACCGGGTCGCCGCCGGCGGCAACCGGGTTGGCGTCGGCGAGCCGGTGGACGTGGGCGTCCGGCACCCACGTCCGGCGGCTGAACGGCTCGAAGGACCCGACGGCGTCGAGCCGGCAGGGGGATTGCAGGTGGTAGAGGATCGACTCGTTGCCGCTGAAGCCCTCGTAGCCCATGACCTCCTCGACCAGCAGCGGCGAGGAGGCGCCGTTGCGGCGGACCTGCACGTGGCGCTTGGCGGGGACGGATCCCAGGCGGTGGTAGCGCATGTCCAAACGGTACCGCTATACGGACGCAGCGTCCACTATTCGGACAGCAGCCTCGCGCACCGCAGCGACGATCGCGGGCTCGTCCTCGCGCGGGCCGACCCAGACGGCGGAGATCGACGCGGCCGGGCCAACGGGTGCGGCAACGCCGTGGGCGCCCGGGAGGATCTCGCCGGTGGTGGCGGCCCAGCCCCGCTCGCGGGCCTGCGCGACCTCGGGACGCTCGCCGGCGGCGGCGTCGTTGGCGGCCAGGATCGCCAGCCCGGCCGCGCCGCTGGTGAGCGGGTGGCGCAGCCCGAGCCGGTAGGCGATGTGCATGTCGGTCGACCGCGGCTCGGCGACCGCGGTCACCACCGCCTCGTCGCCGTCACGCACGGTCAGCGCGGTGGTGGCCCGCAGCGCGTCGGCGAGCGGGCGCAGCTCGGCGGCCGCGGCCTCCTGCAGGCGCGGGCGGACGCGACTGGCGAGCTCGATCAGCCCGGCGCCGAGCGTGTGGCGCCCGGCGGCGTCGCGGGCGACCAGGCGCGCGTCGATCAGCGGGCCGAGCAGGCGGTAGACCCCGGCCCGGTTCGTGCCCAGCTCCGCGGCGAGCGCCGTCACCGACAGGCCGTCGGGATGGGCGGCCAGCACGTGCAGGACCCGCAGTCCGCGTTCGAGCGTCTGGGATCCGGGCGCCACGCAGCGCAACGTACCCTTCCGTCATGGGACGGAGCGTGATCGTGACGGGCGCGGCGAGCGGGATCGGCCGGGCGGTTGCCGAGCGACTGGCGGGTGACGGGCACGACGTGCTCGCCGTCGACCTCGAGCCGGACGGCGACGGCTATGCCGCCGATCTCACCACCCGCGAGGGCAACCGCGGCGCGGTCGACGCCGCGCTCGAGCGCTTCGGGCGCCTCGACGCGATCGTCGCCAACGCCGGCTTCCAGCACGTGTCGCCGGTCGAGGACTTCGACGAGGACCGCTGGGACGCGCTGCTGGCGATCCTGCTCACCAGCCCGTTCCTGCTCGCGCGCTACGCGTGGCCGGCGCTGCGCGAGTCGGGCGAGGGGCGCTTCGTGGCGATCGCGTCGGCGCACGCGCTCGTGGCGAGCCCGTTCAAGGCCGGCTACGTCTCGGCCAAGCACGGCGTGCTCGGGCTCGTGAAGACGCTCGCGCTCGAGGGCGCCGAGCACGGGATCAGCGCGAGCGCGGTCTGCCCGGGCTACGTGCGCACGCCGCTGGTCGAGAGGCAGGTCGCCGACCAGGCCAAGGCCCACGGGCTGTCGGAGGAGCGCGTGCTCGAGGACGTGATCCTCGCCCCGCACGCGATCAAGCGGCTGATCGAGCCGGCCGAGGTGGCGGACGTCGTGGCCTTCCTGCTCGGTCCGTCCGGCGCGGCGTTCACCGGCGTGCCGGTGACGATGGACCAGGGCTGGACCGCGCGGTGATCGAGCTCGCGGCGTGGGCGGCCATGCGCGAGCCCACGCCGGCGGACGAGGCGCTGGCGGACGCCGCGCTGACGGACACGGTCGCGGTCTGGAGCGCCGCCCGGCGGGTCGCCGTCTTCGAGCCGCTGGGTCCGGCGGGACGCTTCGCCGCGCTGGCGCACGTGCTCGACTTCGACGATCTGCACCTGCCGTCGACCGCGCACATCAGCGCAGTGTGCATCCCGGCGGCGCTGGCGCGCGGCGGCGGCGCCCGCGCGTACCTGGCCGGCGCCGGGACGATGGCGCGGCTCGGGACCGCGCTCGGCTGGCGGCACTACCTCCGCGGCTGGCACGCGACCTGCACCGCCGGCGCGCCCGCGGCCGCCGTCGCCGCCGGGGTCGCGCTGGGGCTCGACGCCGACGGCCTCGCGACCGCGATGGCGCTCGCCGTCCCGGCCGCGGGCGGCGTGCAGGCGGCGTTCGGGACCGACGCCAAGGCGCTCCAGGTCGGCTTCGCCGTCGACGCCGGCGTGCGCGCGGCCGATCTCGCCGCGGCCGGCGCGACCGCCGACCCGCGCGCGCTGGACCAGTGGGCGGCACTGCTCGCCGGCGGGCCGGTGACGGTCGACCTCGACGGCCCGGCCGTCCCCGGCGGCCTGGCCGTCAAGCCGTTCCCGTGCTGCTACGCGCTGCAGCGCCCGATGCAGGCCGCGCGCGAGCTCCGCTCGAGCATCGGCACGCCCACCGCGGTCGTCGTGCGCACGCCGCGGTCGGCCGTTCAGCCGCTGCGCCACCGCGCGCCGCGCAGCGGCCTGGAGGGGAAGTTCAGCCTCGAGTACGGCGTCGCCGCCGCGCTCGCCGACGACGTCGTCGACTTCGCCAGCTTCGAGGATGCCGCCGTGCGTCGCGACGGCCTGCCGCACGTGACCGTCGAGCTGACCGACGGCGGCGCCGGCTTGCTCGCCGGGACGGCCGAGCTGACCGCGGCCGGCGTCACGGTTGTGCGAAGCGGCGTCGAGGTCACGCCGGAGACGCTGGCCGCCAAGGCCGCCATGTGCGGCGCCGACGCCGCCGTCAGCTGGGACGTCGCCGCGTCCTACGTCTAGCGCCGCCGCGGACGCCGGGCGTCAGCGGCTCGAGGCGGGGACCTTCACGCGTAGTTCGGCTTGCGCTTCTCGAGGAAGGCGGAGACGCCCTCCACGAACTCGTCGCCCTCGCCCTGGCGGCTCTGGAGCTCGGCTTCGAGCTCGAGCGCCTCCGCGAGCCCGGCGAACTGCCGGTTGAGCATCCGCTTGATCCCCGCCTGCGCCTGCGGGGCGCCGGCCGCGATCCGGTGGGCGAGCGCCATCGCCGCCCCGGGCAGCTCGTCGGCGTCATGCAGGCCGTTGACCAGGCCCCACTCAGACGCGGTCTCGGCGGGCAGCTTGTCGCCGAGCCCGGCGAACGCCGCGGCACGGGTGAAGCCGACGCGGGCCGGGACGAGCACCGATGCGCCGCCGTCGAGCACGAGCCCGATGTTCACGAAGGCGAGCAGGAAGTACGCGGAGCGCGCGCACAGCACGTAATCGCAGGCCAGCGCGAAGCCGACGCCGACGCCCACGCACGGGCCGTTGACGGCGGCCACCGCGAGCTTGTCCATCTCACGCAGCCGCAGGATCGCGGGGTTGTAGGTCTCGCGGAGCGCATAGCCGAGGTCGGGGCGGCCGGTAGACGACTGCCTGGGGCTGCTGTCCTTGAGGTCGGCGCCGGCCGAGAAGCCGCGGCCCGCTCCGGTGAGCAGCACGGCGCGCACGTCGGCGTCCTCGGAGACCTCGAAGATCGCGTCACGCAATTCGGTGGCCATCTGCACGTTGATGGCGTTCAGGCTGTCCGGCCGGTTCAGGCGGATCGTGGCGATCCCGCCCTCGCGCGTCAGCTCCACCGTCTCGTACGTGACCTCGCTCATGGGCGGGATGCTACGCGGCCTTCGCCTTCGGGACGTGGATCGCACGCGTGTAGGTACGGGCGTTGTGCGCCCCGTCGGTCAGCCTGATGGTCACCTGGGCGCCGCCGGCCGCGACGGTGCGTCCGATCGCCAGCCGCAGCGTGTGCGAGCCGGCCCCCAGGATCAGCTTCCGGGACGCGATCCGCCGGCCGCCGCGGGCGACCCGCACGCGGGCGACGACGGTCTCGTCGGGCTTCAGGCGCACGCGCGCCTGGCGGGCGCCCGAGGCGAGACGGACGCCCTTCACCGAGGTCAGCGTCGCCGACACGGCGGTGTCGGCGGCGGGGCTGAGGCGGCCGGCGAACAGGGGCGCGACGCCGGTGGCGCCGGCGGTGAGGGCTTCACGGCGGGTCGAGGTCATGGAGCCAGCGTGGACGCTCGCGCTTGGGAGCGGCTGAGAGGCCGCGCGGCCTAGCCTGAGCGCCATGCTGGCGGGCTACGACCACCTGCTCCGCGCGGCCGAGCGGCTGCGCTGGGACGAGCGCGCGCTCGACCTCGCCGCCGACGCGCGCGCGTTCGCGGCGCTCGCCGAGCCGCGCCGCATCGCCCTGCGGCGGATGGTCGCCGGCTTCTGCGTCGCGGAGTCCGCGGTCGCCGAGCACCTGGTGCCGTTCGAGGCGGCCGCCGCCGATCCCGCGCTGGCCGCCTGCCTGGCCGCCCAGGCCGACGACGAGCGCCGCCATGCGCGCTTCTTCGCCCGCGTCGCCCGCGAGGTCGTCGGCATCGACCCGGTGACGGACGCGCCGCGGCTGGCCGGCGACGCCCTGAACCGCCTGTTCGGGCGGCTGCTGCCCGCCGCTGCCGACGCCGTCGGCGCCGACCCCGACGCCCTGCCGCAGGCGGTCGCGCTCTACCACCTGGTCCTCGAGGGGGTCGTCTTCTCCGCCGGGCAGGACCTGCTGATCTGGCTGCTGACCGATGCCGCCACACTGCCGGCCACGCTCAAGGGCGCCCGCCGCGTGCAGGCCGACGAGCGCTGGCACATCGGCCTCGGCGTGCAGTGCCTGAGCCTGGCCGGCGTCGAGCCGCCGGCGCTCGACGAGCCGCTCGCGCTCGCGCTCGGCTGCTGGGGCGAGGCGGCCGACCGCGACCAGGCGCTCGCCCGTCACCGCCGCCGCCTCGACCTGGTCACAGGCCGAGCGAGCGCCCCACGATCTCCTTCATGATCTCGGTCGTCCCGCCGTAGATGCGGGTCACCCGCGCGTCGGCGAACGCGCGGGCGATCGGGTACTCGAGCATGTAGCCGTAGCCGCCGTGCAGCTGGACGCACTTGTCGACCACGCGGCCCTGCATCTCGGTGCACCACCACTTGGCGATCGCGGCGTCCTCGGGGCTGAGCGCGCCGGCGTTCAGCGCCTCGACGCAGCGGTCGACGTACGTCGTCCCGAGCTCGACGTCGGCCTTGACCTCGGCCATCGCGAAGCGGCTGTTCTGGAACGAGCCGATCGGCGACCCGAACGCCTTGCGCTCCTTGACGTACTCGAGCGTCCACCGCAGCGCGGCGCGAGCGGCGCCGACGCCGGCGACCGCGATCGACAGCCGCTCCTGGGCCAGGTTGTGCGCGAGGTAGCGGAAGCCCATGCCCTCGTCGCCGAGCCGGTTCTCGACCGGCACCTCGACGTCGTTGAAGAACAGCTCGGCGGGGTCCTGGGAGTGCATGCCGACCTTCTCCAGGTTGCGGCCCCGCTCGAAGCCGTCCATGCCGCGCTCGACGATCACCAGCGACATCCCCTTGTGGCGCTCCTTCGGGTCCGTCTTGACCGCCGTGATCACGAGGTCGGCGTTGATGCCGTTGGTGATGAACGTCTTGGAGCCGTTGACCAGGTAGTGGCCGTTCGCGCGCTTGGCGGAGGTCGTCATCGACGCGAGGTCGGAGCCGATGCCGGGCTCGGTCATCGCGACCGCCGTGATCAGCTCGCCGGACGCGATGCCGGGCAGCCAGCGCACGCGCTGCTCGTCGGTGCAGTACTCGAGGAAGTAGGGCAGGCAGACGTCGTTGTGCAGTGTGATGGCCAGGCCGGGCCCGGTGACGCCGGCCAGCGCGGCCTCCTCGCCGACGATCTGGTTGAGCCGGAAGTCGGGCTCGCCGGCGCCGCCGAACGCCTCCGGCACGGCCATCGCCAGCATCCCGACCTCGGCGGCCTTGGCGAACAGTGCCCGGTCGGTGATCCCCGCCTGCTCCCAGCGTTCGAAGTGGGGGACGGCCTCCTCGGTCCAGAAGCGGCGGGCGGACTCGCGGTAGGTGTCGTGCTCGGGCTCGAAGATCGTGCGGCGCATGGGAGGGGGCAGTATGGCCGAGATGCTCGTCCTGGCCGTCCTGCTGCTGGCGCTCAACATGCGCACCGTGATCGCCAGCCTGCCGCCGCTGCTGGCGGAGGTGCGGGCCGACCTCGGGCTGTCGGCGACGGTCGCCGGACTGCTGACGACGCTGCCCGTGGTGTGCTTCGGCGCGCTCGCGTTCGTGACCCCGCGGCTGACGCGCCGGGTCCCGGTCGAACGGGTGCTGGCGGCATGCGCCCTGCTGACCGCGGTGTCGGCCGGCCTGCGCGGGATCGGGACGACGCCGGCGCTGTTCGCGGGCAGCCTCGGGGCGGGCGTCGGCGTGGCGATCGGGCAGGCCGCGCTGCCGGTGCTGATCCGCACGGCGCATGCCGCGCGTGCCGGGCTGCTCACCGGGGTCTATTCGGCCGGGCTCCCGCTCGGGGCGACGATCGCCGGCTTCGCGTCGGTGCCGCTCGCCGACGCGCTCGGGCACTCGTGGGCGGCGTCGCTGGCCGTGTGGGCACTCCCCGCGCTGCTGGCGTTCGCGGTCTGGGCGCCGGCGGCGTTCCGGGGCGCCACACGGGTGACCGGCCCGGCGCCCGAGCCGCTGCGGCGCGAGCCGGTCGCCTGGTGGGTCGCGGCCTACATGGGTGTGCAGTCGGCCGCGTTCTACGCGGGGCTCGCGTGGCTGCCGGAGATCCTGCAGGGTCACGGCTCTTCGGCGACCGAGGCCGGCGCGCTGCAGGCGCTCGCCAGCCTGGTCTCGATCGCGACCGCGTTCGCCGCACCCGTCGTCGCGTCGCGCCGCCCGTCGCAGGGCCGGCTCGTCGTGGTGATCGCCGCGACCGCCGCGATCGGTGTCGCCGGGCTGCTCGCCGCGCCGGGCGCGGCCGCGCTGTGGGTCGTGCTGATCGGTCTCGGGCAGGGCGGGTCGCTCGGGCTCGCGCTCGTGTTCCCGGTGCTGCGGGCGGCCGAGCCCGCCGCGGTGGCGTCGCTGACGGCGATGTCGCTCGGCGTCGGCTACCTCGTCGCCTCGACCGGTCCGTGGATGCTCGGGGCGGCGCACGACCTCGCCGGCGGGTGGACCGCCCCACTGGTCGTGCTGCTGGTCCTGACGGTCGCGCAGATCGTCCCCGGGCTCCCGGCGAGCCGGGCCCGGACCGTGCATGCTGCGCGCTAGTGTCCCGAAACGGACAGTGAACACCCGTTCGCACGGCGAACGGTGGACCCGGGAAGGGAGCGTTGGCATGACGACGGTCGAGCTCGAGCAGCAGCGCCTGCTGATCGGCGGCGAGTGGGTGCCCGCCACCGGCGACGCGACGTTCTCCAAGACGGATCCCTTCACCGGGGAGACCGTGACGCTGGCCGCCGCCGCCGGCCGCGACGACGCCAGGCGGGCATGCGATGCCGCCGCGGCCGCGTTCGACGGCTGGGCCGCGACGCCGCCGGCCGAGCGCCGGCGGCTCCTGCTGGCCGCGGCCGACCTGCTGAAGGAGCGCGCGCCGCAGGTCGCGAGCGTCATGACCGAGGAGGTCGGCGGCACCTTCGGCTGGGGCATGTTCAACTGCGACCTCGCCTCGCGGATGCTGCGCGAGGCGGCCGCCCAGGCCTACGCGCCCGGCGGCGAGGTCATCCCATCCGACGTGCCCGGCCTCAACGCGACCGCGATCCGCCAGCCGGTCGGCGTGGTGGTGGGGATGGCGCCGTGGAATGCACCGGTGATCCTCTCGACGCGCGCGCTCGCGGCGCCGCTGGCGTTCGGGAACACCGTCGTGCTGAAGGCGTCGGAGCGGTGCCCGCGCACGCACGCCGCGGTGGTCGCCGCGCTGCACGACGCCGGGGTGCCGGCGGGCGTCGTCAACCTCGTCATCCACGAGCCGTCGGGCGCACCCGACGTCGTCGACGAGCTGATCGCGCACCCCGCCGTGCGGCGCGTGAACTTCACGGGCTCGACCCGCGTCGGCCGGATCGTCGCCGCGAAGTGCGCCGCGCACCTCAAGCGCTCGCTGCTCGAGCTCGGCGGCAAGGCGCCGATGGTCGTCCTCCCGGACGCCGACCTCGACGAGGCGGCGGCCGCCGCGAGCTTCGGCGCGTTCATGAACTCCGGCCAGATCTGCATGTCGACCGAGCGGATCGTCGCCGACACGTCCGTCGCGGACGAGCTCGGCGCGAAGCTCGCCGACCGCGCCGGGGCGCTGGTCGTCGGCGACCCGCGCGACCAGGGCACGATGATCGGCCCGGTGATCGACGACGCGGCGCGCACGCGGGTGCTGGAGCTGATCGAGGACGCGCGGGCGAAGGGCGCGACGGTGCTCGCCGGCGGCGACGCCGACGGCAACTGCGTGACCCCGACCGTCCTCGCCGGCGTCACGCCCGAGATGCGCATCTACGGCGAGGAGTCCTTCGGGCCGGTGGTCGCGATCGTCACCGTCGACGGGACCGACGAGGCCGTGCGGGTGGCCAACGACACCGAGTACGGGCTGGCGGCGGCGGTCTTCGGCCGCGACGTCCCCGCCGCGCTCGGCGTCGCCCGCCGGATCGACTCCGGCATCTGCCACGTCAACGGCTCGACGGTGCACGACGAGCCGCAGATGCCGTTCGGCGGCGTCAAGGCGTCCGGCTGGGGGCGCTTCGGCGGCAAGGCCGCCCTCGACGAGTTCACCGAGCTCCGCTGGGTCACCGTCCAGGAGAGCCCGCGCCACTATCCCATTTGAGGATGCTGCGAGACACGCCCCCCTTCCGCGCCGACCACGTCGGCTCGCTGCTGCGCCCGCCCCAGCTGCTCGCGGCGCGCGCGGACCACGCCGCCGGGCGGATCGACGACGACGAGCTGCGGGGGGTCGAGGACGAGGCGATCCGGGAGGTCGTCGGGCTCCAGCGCGACGTCGGGCTGCGGTCGGTGACCGACGGCGAGTTCCGGCGCGCCTCCTGGCACATGGACTTCATCTACTCGCTCGGCGGGATCTCGAAGGCGCCGGGCGACCTGAAGGTCCAGTTCCACAACGCCGACGGCGACATCGAGTTCACGCCGGCGGCGATGCGCATCGACGCCCCGGTGGCGGTCACCGAGACGATCTTCGGCGAGGCGTTCTCCTACCTGCAGTCCGTCGCCGCCGGCGACCAGACGCCGAAGCTCACGATCCCGTCGCCGAGCATGGTCCACTACCGCGGCGGCCGGGCGGCGATCGACGAGGCCGTCTACCCGGAGCTCGACGCGTTCTGGTCGGACCTCACGAGCGCGTACGCCGAGGAGGTGCGCCGGCTCGGTGAGCTCGGCTGCACCTACCTGCAGTTCGACGACACGTCGCTGGCCTACCTCAACGACCCGCGCCAGCGCGAGCACGTGCGCGAGATCGGCGGCGACGCCGAGCACCAGCACGAGACCTACATCGCCCACATCAACGAGGCGCTCGCCGGACGGCCGGAGGGCATGGCGGTCACGACGCACATGTGCCGCGGCAACTTCCGCTCGTCCTGGGTCGCCGAGGGCGGCTACGAGTACGTGGCCGAGGCGCTGTTCGACCAGCTCGACGTCGACGGCTTCTTCATGGAGTGGGACGACGCGCGCTCGGGCGGCTTCGAGCCGCTGCGCTTCGTCCCGAAGGGCAAGGTCGTCGTGCTCGGGCTGGTGACCACCAAGTCGGGCGCGCTCGAGGACCGCGACCTGCTCAAGCGCCGGATCGAGGAGGCGGCGCAGTACGTCGACCTCGACCAGCTGTGCCTGTCGCCGCAGTGCGGGTTCTCCTCGACGGTCGAAGGCAACGCGCTGAGCACCGAGCAGCAGGCCGACAAGCTGCGCCTGGTCGTCGAGGTCGCCGACGAG
>JAXDHL010000104.1:0-9247 GCA_034664525.1 Solirubrobacteraceae bacterium | reverse complement strand
GCGAGAGGTTGCCGTCGATGACGTCGAGCAGCGTCCAGCGGTGGCCCGGCTCGAGCTTGCGCCGGAAGTGGTCGGCCCACCAGGCGGCGACCGCCTGGGTCCACCAGTCCGAGCCCGGACCGGGCAGGCGCGGCGGATAGATGCCGAGCACGACCCGGTCGCCGGTCTCGGCGTGCCGCGCCGCATGAGCTGCGAGCCAGTCCGGGTCGGGGCGGATGTCGTCGTCCAGGAAGACCACGAGCGGATGGGCGGCCAGCGCCGCGCCGGCGTTGCGCGTCGCCGCGAGACCGCGATTGGCCTGCTCGTGGACCCGCAGCCCGAACGGCAGCGCCAGCTCACGCACCGCCGCCGCGGTCCCGTCGGTCGAGCCGTCGACCACCACCACCACCTCGAAGCGCTCCGGTGCGAGTGTCTGTTGCGCCAGCCCGCGCAGGGTCTCGACGACGGACTCACGCCGCTGGTGGGTGGCCAGCGCGACGCTGACCGCGGGCGCCTCGGCGCCGACCTCGATGCGCTCGAGGGCGGCGGGCTCGGCGGCGGGCGGCAGGGGGACCGGCGGCGTGCGCAGCGCTCGCCATGCGGCGGCCGGCCCTTCCAGCATCCCGCCCAGCTCCTCGAGCGCGAGCCGGGCCGGGACGGACCGCGGGCGGTCGCGCACGCTGCTGCGGAGGTCGCCGAGCGAGTGCCGCACCCACCAGCGCGGCGTGGCGAGCCCCCGCCACGCCCGGTGGCGCGCGGCGGCGTACAGGGCGAACGCGACCTCCGAGCGGCCGTAGCTGCGCAGCGTCGACCGCAGCAGCTCCGGCTCGCGGCGGTGCCGGTGACGGACGCGCGAGGCGGGGTCGTGCACGAGCCGGTGGCCGGCCAGGGCCAGCCGCAGGAAGACCTCCTTCTCGTCCGACAGGGGGGCGGCCGATCCCGGCCCGGTGTCGGCCCGGAACCCGCCGATCGCGAGCAGGGCGTCGCGGCGCAGGATCATGTTGGCGCCGGCGCCCGCGGTGAAGGCGACGCCGTGCGGCGGGTGCGCGATCGGGTCGTGGACCCAGCGGTCCGGGTGGCGCTCGAAGCCCCCGTGGGCCTCGAAGAGGTACTGGCTCGGCGCCTCGACCTCGAGCGGGAGCGCGTGCCCGCACACGGCGGACACCAGCGGGTCCCGCGCGGCGGCCGCGAGCGGCGCGAGCCAGTCGGGCTCGGGGACACAGTCATCGTCGGTGAACGCCACCCAGGCGCCGCGCGCGACGGCGATGCCGCGGTTGCGCGCGCGGCACAGCCCGGGGACGGGCTCGACGACGTGGACGACGCCGGGATGGGCCGCGCAGAGGTCGCTCGTCGCCTCCGAGCCCGGCGCGTTGTCGACGACGATCACCTCCAGCGGCGGCGGGTCGAGCCGGGCCGTCGCGCTGAGGCAGACCGCGAGGTCGTCGGGCCGGTCGCGCGTGCAGATGACGACGGACACGGGTGGGATCGGCCCGGCGTTCTCCGGCGTGCCGCCCGTGAGCGCGTCGCGCAGCGCCATCCGCACCGCGCGATGGGCCGCGGGCCCGCCCAGGCGGGTGGCGACCAGCTCGAGCTGGCGTGCCCCGGTCAACCCTTCCGGCGCGCGCTCGAACACCTGCCCGACCGAGCCGCCGCGCACGTGCACGTCCAGCACGACCCACGGGCGGCGCGGATCGGGCGGGAGATCGGCCGGCAGGCCGTCGAGCTCGACGGTCACCAGCCTGCCGCGCCGGCGCTTCCAGCGCCCGGGGCGGCGAAGCATCCGGAGCACGCGCGCGAACGTCCTCACGCCGCGCGAGAGCTCCAGCGCACGGGCGGCACCAGCACGCCCTTGCCGCCTGTGGGGCCGGTCACGGTGATCATCGCGGCCTCCCAGTGGAAGTCGAAGGCGTAGGCCCAGTCCGGCGCGTAGACGCCGACGTCGAGCGCATAGCGCCCGGGCACGAGGTCCAGGCGCTCGACCCGCACCCGCAGCGTCCCGCGCTCGTCGAGGTCCTCGACCACCACGCCGGGCGCGCCCGTCGACGCGTCCACGACGAGCTCCTCGTCCGCCTCGCGACGCAGCTGGACGGTGGCCAGCGGGAAGCCGATCGCCCGCTCGGAGGCGAGGTCGAGCTCGAGGTCGAGCGGGCCGCCGCCCCGGACCTCGGTCGGCCGGACGCGGACCGACTCGATGCGCACCTCCTGGGAGCCGAAGCGGTGGTGCCCGAGGCCCGCCGGCGTGCGCGCCAGCGTCTCCGCCCGCGCCGCCTCCTCGTAGCGCTCGACGACCACCTCGGCCTCGCCGGTGGCCCGCACCTCGCCACGCTGCAGCCACACGGCACGGTCGCAGTTGCCGACCACCTCGTCGGCCGAGTGCGAGACGAGGACGAGGCTGGTGCCCTCCTCGCGCATCTCGGCGATCCGGTCCTCGCACTTGCGGCGGAAGCCGACGTCGCCGACGGCGAGCACCTCGTCGAGCACCAGCAGCGCCGGTCGCCGGACGGCGACGACCCCGAACGCGAGGCGCAGCTTCATGCCGTCGCTGTAGGTCCGGACGGGTGCGTCCGCGAAGTCCTCGAGCTCGGCGAATGCGAGCGCCTCGGGCAGCAGCCGCCGCGTCTCGGCCGCCGTGAAGCCGGCGACCAGCGCCGCCGTGTACGCGTTCTCGCGGCCGGTCAGCTGCAGGTCGAACGACGCGCCGAGGTTGAGGACCGAGGCCGTGTCCGGGTGCACCTCGAGCGCGCCGCGGGTCGGACGGCCGAGCTGCGACGCCAGCCGCAGCAGCGTGGACTTGCCGGCGCCGTTGCGGCCGACGATGCCCAGGCTCTCGCCGGCGCCGAGCGTCAGGGAGACGTCGCGCAGCGCCCAGTGCAGCGGGGCTCGCATCCGCCGCACCAGGTCGCCGCCGACGATCGAGGACCGCAGCGTGCGTGGGCCGGTCGCCCCCGACCGGTAGCCCTTCCACACTCGGTCGAGGCGCAGGACGTCGGGCACGCGGCCCGATTGTGGACGTTCGTCAGACTCCGCGTCGCGCCAGCACGTGGGGGACCGTGCGCAGCAGCAGCTTCACGTCGGCCCAGAGCGACCAGTTCGCGACGTACAGGTAGTCGATGCCGACCATCTCGTCCATCGGCACGCGCGTCGAGCCGAGGATCTGCCACGGACCCGTCATCCCCGGCGTGAGATGCAGCCGCGACCGGTACACGCCCTGCACCAGCTGGTCCTCGTCGGTGACCAGCGGGCGCGGGCCGACCAGGCTCATCTGGCCCGTGAGCACGTTGAAGATCTGCGGCAGCTCGTCCAGCGAGGTGCGGCGCAGGAACCGCCCCACGCGCGTGACGCGCGGGTCGTCGGCGATCTTGAACATGCCGTCCCCCGCCTCGTTGCGATCGCGCAGCCGGCCCTTCAGCGCGTCGGCGTCGGCGACCATCGACCGGAACTTCCAGATCCGGAACGGGCGGCCGTCGCGGCCGATGCGCGTCTGGCGGAAGAAGGTCGGGCCGGGGGAATCGAGCCGGACGGCGAGGGCGATCACGGCGATCGCCGGGGCGAGCAGGAGGAAGCACAGGCCGCCGACGACGACGTCGAACGCGCGCTTGACCGCGTGCGAGGAGCGGCTGAGGCCGAAGCGGCGCAGCCCGAGCATCGTCATGCCGTCCATCTCCTCGAACTCCACCGAGGAGCCGACCGCCTCGAACACGCGCGGCAGGATCGACACGCGCACCCCGGCGGCCTTGGCGGCGCGGACGAGGTCGACCGTGCTCCCGCCGTCCTGGGCGGTCGGGGCGATCACGACCCGGTGGACGTCGTGGCGCTCGATCAGCTCGCGCAGTCGCTCCGGCTGCCCGAGACGGCCGTCGATCTGCGCGATCGCGCAGACGTCGGCACGCACATGCGCCTCGGCCAGCTTGCGCGCGACGTGGTCCACGTGGTCGGCGTCGCCCAGCACCAGGCACCGCTCGCGCGGCACCAGCGCGCGCGTGATCGCCCGCGCCAGCATCCGCCCGAGCATGATCAGGACGAACGACGCCCCCCACAGCAGCACGATCTGCTGCGGTCCCAGCTTGATCGAGAACAGCCACTCCCCGACGGCGGCGACGGTGAGCGCGTGGACGGCGGCCAGCTGGAGGAGCACCGGCGCCTCGTCCAGCGTGGAGCGGCGCAGCACGAGGTCGTCGCGGTCGTAGAGCCCGGCGATCTTGTGCACCGCGAGCACGACCGGCGCCAGCAGCAGCGTCGCCGGCCGGACCCCCGCCCCGCCGGCGTAGGCGATGACGGCGACCACGGCGGCGAGCGCCGCCAGCACGTCGAACAGCCCGAGCATGCGCCGCATGAACGCGTCGCGCGATCGCAGGCCGCTGCGGGCGATGCCCTCCTCCACGAGTGCGGGGAGCGCCAGCCGGCGCAGCGGCGCGCCGGCCGGGACCGGGCCGGGTCGCCGGCCGGGCGCGGGGTGATTGCGCTGGCGTACCGGGGGATGTGGCTGGGTGCTGGGGGTCAAAACAGGCGAGCCTTCGGTCGGGGCGATGTCATCCCCGTGCGTCCGGGGGGCGCAGGGGTCCGGCGACTGCCACGCCGCCCTCGCGGGCGGCGCGCCTCTCCACGCCTCACCGGGCACCGGCGATCAACGGCCGGCCGGACCGGGGTGCCGCGTCGGACCGGTGGCCGAGGATGCCGTGCGCTGGAGCGCAGTCTGCGCGCGTATGCAGTCGACCTCCATGGCCAAGAACACAGCCTGCGCCCCCCGTGTCTCGCCGGGCCGTCGAAATCTGACACCCTTCCTGTTCGATGACGGACTGGAGTGGCGCGGCAGCGCCCCGGGCCGGGTGCGGATCCGCATTTTGTCGAAGCGTCGAGCGGCTCGGAAGGGCCTGGCGCCGCCCGTGCAGCCGTCAGATTGGCGATCCACGAACCGTTGGAGTGTCGGATGCCGTCCACGATCCCCCACGGGACCGTCCTCGTCGTCGAGGACTCGCAGCCGGTGCGCGACCTCGTCTCCACGATCCTGCTGCGGGCGGGCTATCGCGTCGAGGGCGCCAACGACGGCGAGTCAGCGCTCGCCTCGTTCTCGCGCACGCGCCCCGACGTCGTGCTGCTCGACGTCAACCTTCCCGGCCTCAGCGGCTGGGAGGTCCTCGCGCGCCTGCGCGAGCGCTCCGGCGTCCCGATCGCGATGGTGACCGGCATCGGCGACGACGCCTCGAAGGTGCGCGCGCTCAACAACGGCGCCGACGACTACCTGGTCAAGTCGACGAGCCCGGCCGAGCTGGTGGCCCGCGTCGGCGCGCTGCTGCGCCGGGCGCGGCGGCCGCGCGACGTCGACGTCCCGATCTACGACGACGGCACGGTCCGCGTCGACTTCGAGCTGCGCAAGGTCCAGGTCGATGGGCGCGAGGTCCAGCTCACCCCGCTCGAGTACCGCCTGCTGACCGCCTTCGTACGTCATCCGAACGAGATCCTGTCGCGCGACCGGCTGCTGCGCGAGGTCTGGCACGACGACACCGGCGGCCCGAACGACCACGTGAAGACCTACGTCGGCTACCTGCGACGCAAGCTGCGCGGATCGCTGAACGAGGACGACGCGCCGATCGAGACCGTGCGCGGCTTCGGTTACCGCTGGCGCCACGCCGCCTGACGGCATACGCTCACTCCAGATGGCGGAGCGTGGTGCGGCAAGGGTGCTCGTCGTCGAGGACTCGCCGACGATCCAGTTGTTCCTCTCGCGCGTCCTCGTGAACGGGGGGATGACGGTCACGACGGTGGGCGACGGCGAGTCGGCCGTGCGCTCCTTCATGGCCGAGCGACCGGACTGCGTCCTGCTCGACGTCAACCTGCCGCGCCTCGACGGCTGGGGCGTCCTGTCCAAGCTGCGGGCGGTCGACGAGGGCGTGCCCGTCCTGATGCTGACCGGCGTGCAGGACGAGCCGTCGAAGGTCCGCGGGCTGCTGGGCGGCGCCGACGACTACGTGATCAAGCCGGTCGGCGCCGGCGAGCTGCTCGCCCGCGTGACGGCGCTGATGCGGCGGCGCCGGATCGGTGCGGGCGCGATGGCCGCGCCGGTCTTCGAGGACGACCGGCTGCAGGTCGACTTCGCCCGCCAGTCGGCGACGCTCGACGGCACGCCGCTCGCGCTGACGCCGCTCGAGTTCCGGCTGCTGGCGGCATTCGTGCGCCACCCCGGCGAGACGCTGTCGGCGGCCCAGCTGATGGAGACCGTGTGGAACGACTACAGCGGGACGACGACCGATCCGGTGAAGGTCTACGTCGGCTACCTGCGGCGCAAGCTCGGAGAAGCTGGTAACCGGCTGCAAACGGTGCGAGGCTTCGGGTATCGCTTCGTTGTTTCTGGGGACCGCCCGGTTGGCGTGAGAAATTGATGGATAAACCTGACGTAGGGGTTACGTTGTGTTAGAAGGAAAGGCGTTAACGGATCGCCCCCGGTAGTGCAATCGTGCGCGTGAGGCGCCGAACTGGAGGCCGTGTGAGGAATATGGACGTCGAAGAGCAGGTGGATGTCGTGATCGCCGACGGTTGGCCGACGTCGAGCGAGATGCTGTCGTCGGTGGTCCGGCGATCCGGCCACAGCGTGGTCGCCGCGTCGGAGATCGACGCAGCGGTGCGGCTGGTGAAGGCCAAGCAGCCCGGTGTCGTGCTGATCGACACCGGCCTGGGGGCGGCCGACGGGTGGACCGTCGTGCAGCGGATGCGCGACGCGTGCGTGAAGGCGATCCTGATCGCCGTCGGGCCCGACGACGAGGACGCGAAGGTCCAGGCGCTGCTGCGCGGCTGCGACGACTACCTCGTCAAGCCGGTACCCCAGCACGAGCTGGCGGTGCGCGTGGGCGCGTGGCTGCGGCTGCTGCGCCGGCTCGGCGCGCCCCGGACCGACGAGGTCTACGACGACGGGCTGGTCTCGCTGCACGCCGGCCTGCGCCGGGTCGAGGTCGCCGGCAGCGAGGTGTCGCTGACGCCGCTCGAGTTCCGGCTGATGACCGCGCTCGTGCAGAACCGAGACCGCGTCGTCAGCCGCGACGAGCTGCAGGAGGCCACCTGGCATGGGGCCGCCCCACCCGGCGGCGACCATGTGAAGCTCTACGTGCACTACCTGCGGCGCAAGCTCAACGAGCACACGCCGGAGGAGCTGATCCAGACGGTCCGCGGCTTCGGCTACCGCTGGATCGAGCGCGGGGCGGGCATCGAGCGGGAGCCCGCCGGCGATCTGCACGCGCTGCGCGCCCACACGGTCTGACCGCAGGACCCGCTCTGCGAAGGAGCGGGTCGGGGCCGGGCACATGGCCCGGCCCCGGATCCGGCTGGTGCCGTGATCGCTACTTGACCTCGACGGAGGCGCCGGCCTCCACGAGCTCGCCCTTGAGCTTCTCGGCCTCGTCCTTGTCGACGCCCTCCTTGACGGGCTTGGGGGCCTCGTCGACGAGCGCCTTGGCCTCCTTGAGGCCCAGGCCCGTCGCCGCGCGGACGACCTTGATGACCTGGATCTTCTTCTCGCCGGCGCCGGTGAGGACGACGTCGAACGCGGTCTGCTCCTCGACCTCAGGCGCGGCCTCGGCGCCACCGCCGCCGGCCGGGGCCGCCGCGGCGACCGCGGTCGCCGAGACGCCGAACTCCTCCTCGAGCGCCTTGATGCGCTCGGAGAGCTCGAGAACGCTGATCGACTTGAGCTCGTCGATCCACTCCTGGGTGCTGGCCATGTTTTCAGTTCCTCCTGGGTTTCAAAGTGGTTACTCGGCGGCGGCGTCGTCGGCCGGCGCTTCGGTTGCGGCGGTGATCTCGTCCTCCGCCTCGACGACCTCGTCGGTCGCCTCCTCGGCGGCGACACCGTCGGCGGGGGCCTGCGCCTCGACCGGCTCAGCCGGCGCGCTACCGCCCACGAGCCCCTGCTCGGCGATCTGCGCGAGCTGGCGTCCGAGGCCGGAGATCAGGTTGCTCATGCCGGCGGCGAGGCCGGTGAGCGGCGACGCGACCATGCCGACGAGGCGCCCGTAGAGCACCTCGCGCGAGGGCAGCCGCGAGATCGCGACGATCTGCTCCGCCGTCAGCGGGGCGCCGTTCATCCAGCCGCCCTTGAAGGTCAGCAGACCCGAGGAGCGGCTGAAGTCGGCGAGCGCCTTGGCGGCCGCCGCGGCGTCGCCGCGCACGAACGTCATCGCCGTCGGGCCCTGGAGGTAGTCCTTCAGGGCCGGGGCGTCCGCGTTGTCGGCGGCGCGCTCGGTCAGCGTGTTCTTGGTGACCCGGAAGGTGGCGTCCGTCTCGCGCAACCGTGTGCGCAGCGCGGCGGCCTGCGGCACCGAGATGCCGCGGTAGTCCACCGCGAAGACGGCGTCGCTCTCCTGGATCTGCGCGGTCACCTCATCGATGACCGCGGATTTCTGTGCTCGGTCCAACGTGCTCCTTTCCTGTCCGGGACTTACGGGTGCCCGGGGTCTCTGGAAGGAGGCTTCGGCGCGCGGTTACGCGGCTGCCGCTGCCTCCGGCTCGGAAGTGCCGCTGCCGACCAGGTCGCGCGTGCGCGACGGGTCGACCTTGACGCCCGGCCCGTAGGTCGAGGCGAAGGTGACGGTGCGGATGTACTTGCCCTTGGCCGCGGACGGCTTGGCGCGGATGAGCTCCTCGATGACCGCCGCGTAGTTCTCCAGCAGCTGGTCGTCGGGGAAGGACGTCTTGCCGAGCGAGA
Source organism: Solirubrobacteraceae bacterium (assembly GCA_034664525.1). Lineage (GTDB taxonomy): Bacteria > Actinomycetota > Thermoleophilia > Solirubrobacterales > Solirubrobacteraceae > DATLGB01. Next base: position 576 of record JAXDHL010000104.1, on the reverse strand, counting down.
GGTGCACGATCGCGGTGCGGTCGGTGCGGTACTCGACCTTGCCGGACTTGGACTCCTCGACGGCCTTGGCGACGTCCATCGTCACCGTGCCGACCTTCGGGTTCGGCATCTTGCCCTGCGGACCGAGGATGCGGCCGAGCCGGCCGACGACCGGCATCATGTCCGGCGTCGCGATGGCGACGTCGAAGTCGGTGAAGCCCTCCTCCTGGATGCGCTTCGCGAGGTCCTCGGCGCCGACGTAGTCCGCGCCGGCCTCCTCCGCCTCGCGCGCCTTGTCGCCACGGGCGAAGACGGCGATCTTGACCTCCTTGCCGAGCCCGTGCGGCAGCGCGATCGTGCCGCGCAGCTGCTCGTCCGCGTGGCGGACGTTCAGGCCGGTGCGGACGTGGACCTCGAGGGTCTCGTCCGCCTTGGAGTACTTGACGCCCTTGACGAGGCGGATCGCCTCTGAGGGGTCGTACTCGTGGTCGCGGTCGATCCTGCCCCGCGCCTCGAGGTACTTCTTGCCGTGCTTGGCCATCAGGCCACCACCTCCACGCCCATCGAGCGCGCCGTGCCAGCGATGATCTTCTCGGC
>JAXDHL010000103.1:0-2939 GCA_034664525.1 Solirubrobacteraceae bacterium | reverse complement strand
GCGTGGGGCCGGCAGCAGCACGGCGACACCGAGGGCCTGGTGCCGCTGGTCGAGGACGGGGTCGCCCGGTTGCGGGCGGCCGGCGACCGCGAGCTGCTCGGCTACGGGCTGCGCGCGGCCTCGGTGGTCACCGCATTGAACGGCACGCCGGAGCGCGCGGTGCAGCTGCAGACGGAGGCGCTCGCGATCAGCCGGGCGCTCGGGAACCTCGACCGGCTGTCGACCGATCTCGGCTTCGCCTCGCAGGCGCTGGTGCAGGCGAGCCGGCTCGACGAGGCCGAGGCGGCGCTCGAGGAGCTGCTCGCGCTCGACCGCGAGGAGACGGGCTACTTCGAGGCGACGCTGCGCGCCGACATCGCGGCGGCCCGCGACGACCACGCGGAGGCCGCCCGCTGGTACGCCCGCTTCGCCGCCTACATGCTCGAGCGCGACGATGTCGGGCAGGCGCTCTTCAACACCGGGTTCCTGCACGCGTCGCTCGGGCGGCTGGGCCGCTGGCCGGAGCTGCTGGAGGTGCGGGGCCTCAGCGAGCGCATCTCCGAGGAGTCGGCCCAGCCGGGCCTCATCCTCGACCCGGCGGGGCACGCGGCGTTGCTCGCCCAGGCCCGCGAGCAGGTGCCGGACGCCGACGCCCTGATCGCCCGCGGGCGGGCGACGCCGCGGACCCGCTGGGCGGAGCGCATCCTGGCGCTCAGCGACGCGACCGGATAGCGCCCGGATACCGTGGGCGCTCTTGACCGCCGCCCCCGCCTTCGACGTCCGGCTCGACGCGCCGCTGCCGGAGCAGCTCGGCGCGGGGCCGGGCACCGCCGTCTTCTGCTGCGGGACGGCGTTCCCCGGCACGGACCTGCGGCTGCTCGTGGACGGCGCCGAGCAGGATGTGTCGGCGCAGGGGATGCCGCGGCTCGACCTGTTTCGGGCCGAGCAGGTCGGCGCCGCGTACGCGAGCGGCTGGTGGGGCCTGGCCCGGCTGGGGCCGCTGGAGGCGGGCGCGACGGTGCGGCTCGGCCTGCGCGCGACGCTCCCGGACGGGACGCGCGCCGACGCGCGGCTCGGGGAGCTCCCGGTCGTGGCGCTGCCGGCGCCGCTGGAGGCGCCGGCCGCGACGGTGGCGGTCTGCATGGCCACCTACGAGCCGCCGGCCGCGCTGTTCGAGCGCCAGGTCGAGAGCCTGCGTGCGCAGACGCTGATCGACTGGGTGTGCGTGATCTCCGACGACTGTTCGAGCGCTTCGTCGTTCGCGCAGCTGCGGCGGATCGTCGGGGACGACCCGCGCTTCCTGGTCTCGCGCTCGCCGCGCCGGCTCGGCTTCTACCGCAACTTCGAGCGCGCGCTCGCGCTCGCCCCGGCCGGCGTCCGCTACGTCGCGCTGGCCGACCAGGACGACGCGTGGCATCCGGACAAGCTCGCGACGCTGGTCGGCGAGATCGGCGACGCGAACCTGGTCTACAGCGATGCGCGGGTGGTCGACCCGGCCGGCGACGTCCGCGCCGACACCTACTGGGGCACCCGCCGCAACAACCACGACGACCTGCTGTCGCTGCTGGTCGCCAACGCGATCACCGGCGCGGCGTCGCTGCTGCGGCGCGAGCTGCTGGCCGACGCGCTGCCGTTCCCGCCGGCACAGTTCGCGCACTTCCACGACCACTGGCTCGGTCTCGTCGCGCGCGCGACCGGTGAGGTCCGCTATGTCGACCGGCCGCTGTACGACTACGTCCAGCACGGCGGGGCGACGCTCGGCCACGAGGCGGCGAACCGGATGCCGACGCTGCGCGACCGCGCCGGCGCGCTGCGGCGCGACCCGCGCGAGCGCGTGCGGCTGTGGCGGATGCACTACTTCGTCGACGTCTGCCGGCTGCTGCAGCTCGCCGCCGTGCTGGAGCTGCGCTGCGGCGACCGGATGCCGCGCGCCCAGCGGCGCGCGCTGCGGCGCTTCGTGGCCGCCGAGCACTCACCCGTCGCGCTGGCCGGGCTGGCGGCGCGCGGCGCGCGCGAGCTGCTGCGGCGCGGGCGCCCGGAGACGCTCGGCGCCGAGTGGATGCTCGCCCACGGCTTCGCCTGGCGGCGGCTGCTGTCCGCGAGCGCCCGCGACGCGCCGCAGGGCAGGTTGCGCCTCGACGCCGTCCCGCCGCCCGCGCTCGACCCCGCGCCCGGGGTCACCCTGCCCGAGGACCCGGGCCTGCGGGCGGTGGCGGAGAAGGTGGCGCCGCTGCGGCTCGCGCTGCGCGACGACGCGCCCGAGCGGGTGAACCTGCTGATCCCGACGATCGACCTGGCGCACTTCTTCGGCGGCTACATCGCCAAGCTCAACCTCGCCCGGCGGCTCGCCCGGCGCGGGCTGCGGGTCCGGATCGTCACCGTCGACCCGGTCGGCCCGCTGCCGCGCACCTGGAAGCAGGACCTCGAGGCCTACAGCGGGCTCGGCGGGCTGTTCGACGAGGTCGAGGTCGCGTTCGGCCGCGACCCCGCCGGCCTGGAGATCTCGCGCGCCGACCGGCTGATCGCCACCACCTGGTGGACGGCGCACGTCGCGCAGGCGGCGCTGCGCGAGCTTGACGCCGAGCGCTTCCTGTACCTGATCCAGGAGTACGAGCCGTTCACGTTCCCGATGAGCACCTGGGGCGCCCTGGCCGAGCAGTCCTACCGCTTCCCGCACACGGCGCTGTTCTCGACCGAGCTGCTGCGCGAGTACTTCCGCCGTCACGCGATCGGGGTCTATGCGAACGGTGCCGCGACCGGCGACGCGGCCTCGCTGTCGTTCCGCAACGCGATCACCGCAGTCGACCCTCCGACGGTCTCCGAGCTGCGCGCACGCGCTTCACGGCGGCTGCTGTTCTACGCGCGGCCGGAGCCGCACGCGGCGCGCAACCTGTTCGAGCTCGGCGTGCTCGCGCTCGGCCGCGCCGCCGAGGCCGGCGCGCTGCGCGGCTGGGAGCTGC
>JAXDHL010000102.1:0-22968 GCA_034664525.1 Solirubrobacteraceae bacterium | reverse complement strand
GGGCGCGGCGGGCGCCGCCGCAGCGGCGGGGCGGTCGCGCGACGGGCGCGGGCGCGGGCGAGCACGCACGGGAGCCTCGGCCGCGACGGCGGCCGGCTCGGGCTCCGGCTCGAGGTCGGCGGCCTCGTCCCCGGGGACGCCGGGCAGCGGGCTGCGGGCGACGTCGGCGAGCTCGTCCGAGACGCTGCGCGCCCACGTGCGCGCGGCCGGCGACGACGACAGCAGCGACCGCGTCGACTCCCGCTCGGACGCGGACTGCTGGCCCAGCAGGTAGTCGGCCACGGCGCCGAGCTCGGCGCTGCCGAGCTCGCCGGAGGGCGCCAGTCTGGAGAGGCCCTTGTGGGCGCGGTCACGGACGGCGCCGGCCGAGATGCCGAGGAGCCCCGCAAGCTCCTCATAGGACCGGTCCTGCTGCAGCACCAGCTGGACGACGGCGCGCTGATCGGGAGCGAGGGCGTCGAGGCTCACGGGGGCGGAGCGTAGTGCAACGCCGGGTACGATCCGCCGCTTGACCGCTCCAGATGCCGACCCCACCGTCGTCCCCGACGGACCCCTCCCAGGCTTCGACGGGCTCTACGGGCTCGAGGTCCTGACCGCCACCGCCGAGGAGGTATCCGGGCGGATCCGGATCGACGATCGACACCTGCAGCCGTTCGGGATCGTGCACGGCGGCGTGTATGCCGCCGCCGCCGAGTCACTGGCGTCGACCGGCACGTTCCTGGGGACGGGCGGGGAGAAGTTCGTCGCCGGCCTGTCCAACGTGACGAGCTTCCTGCGACCGGTGTTCGCGGGCGACACCGTGTCGGCGGTCGCCGTGCCGCGTCACCGCGGACGCACGACGTGGGTGTGGGAGGTCGACCTGCGCGACGGCGAGGGCCGGACCTGCGCGCTCGTGCGCGTGACGATCGCGGTCCGCGAGGCCGAGGGCGAGCGCGCGCTGCCCGGCACGCGCTAACCGCGCGGCGGCCCGGTGCTGCCGCGCACGACCAGCGCGTGGGCGAGGGGCGCCGGGGGTTCCGGACGCTCGCCGCGCAGGGCGGCGAGGAGGAGGTCGCCCGCGAGCCGGCCCTTGGCGTGGTGGTCCTGGCGGACCGACGTGAGCCCGGCGTCGGCGGCGGCCGGGACGTCGTCGAAGCCGACCACGGAGAGGTCCTGGGGCACGCCGACCCCCGCCGCCGCGGCGGCGTCGAGCACCCCGAGGGCGAGGACGTCGCTCGTGGCCAGGATCGCGGTCGGCGGCGCGCCGCCGGCGAGCAGCCGGGCCGCAGCCGCACGGCCGGCGGCGCGGACGCTGCCCGCGCACTCATGCACCGGGACGTCCGCCCACGCGATCCCGGCTTCCGCCAGCGCGCCGGCGTAGCCTGCGAGCCGGGCGCGCGAGACCGCGTAGGCGGCGTCCCGGCGCCGCGCCAGATCGGCAGGCCCGCTGCGCCCGTCGGGGCCCAGGCCGAACGACACGACGGCGAACCGCGCGTGCCCGAGCGCGGTGAGGTGGTGGGCGGCGTCGCGCGCAGCCGCCTCGTCGCCGATGCCCACGGTCGGCAGCCCGGTGCCGACGGGCTGGTCGACGACGACGGCGGGCAGCCGGCGTGCCAGGGCGAGCGTGAGCAGCGGATCGTCCTGCGCGACGGAGTAGACGACGATGCCGTCGATCATCGCGCTCGACAACGGCGCGGGCCGGCCGTGCGGGACGAGGAGCAGGCCGAGACCGGCCGCCTCGGCGGCCGCGCAGACGCCGGCGATGACGGCGGACGCCGCGGGATCGTCGAAGGCGTAGGAGAGGTTCGTGTCGCTGACCAGGCCGATCGCCCCGGCGCTGCCGCGCCGCAGCCCGCGCCCGAGCGGATCGGGGCCGGGATAGCCCCGCTCGCGGGCGTGGCCGAGGATGCGCTCGCGCAGCGCGGCCGAGAGCTGATCCGGGCGATTGAAGGCGTTGGAGACCGTCATCGGCGACACGCCGATTTCCTCGGCGAGGCGCTTCAAGGTGATCCGTCGTTGCTCGGCGATCCGCGCCATCGTCTATAACGATAAAGCCCCGATGGTCCTCGCCCTGCTCTGCCTCGCGCAGTTCGTGGCCGTGCTCGACGGCACGCTGGTCCTCGTCGCGCTGCCGGTGATCGGCCGCGACCTCGGGCTGGCCGGCGGCGCGCTGCAGTGGGTGATGACCGCGTACGTGCTCGTGTTCGCCGGCTGCCTGCTGGTCGCCGGGCGGCTGGCCGATGCGCTCGGGCGCCGGCGCGTCTTTCTGGCCGGGCTCGGCCTGTTCACCGCGGCGTCGCTCGGCTGCGGCCTCGCGCCGAGCGCCGCGGCGCTGATGGCCGCGCGCGCGGCGCAAGGGCTCGGTGGCGCCCTGGCCGCGCCGGCCGCGCTGGCGATGATCGTCGACGCGTTCCCCGCCGGGCGCTCGCGCGAGCGCGCGGTCGCGGCCTGGACCGGGGTCGCCGCCGTCGGCGGGGCGGCCGGGCTCGTGCTCGGCGGCGTGATCGCCGGCGCGCTCGGCTGGCGGTGGATCTTCCTGGTCAACGTCCCGGTCGGGCTCTGTGCGCTCGCGCTCGCGCCGCGGATCCTGCGCGAGAGCCGGGCCGACGACGTCCCGCGCGGCCTGGACCTGCTCGGCGCCGGCGCCGCGACGGCCGGGCTCGGGCTGCTCGTGCTCGCCCTCGCGCAGGCGGAGCAGTCCGGGCCGCGGGCGCCCCTGACGCTCGCGGCACTCGGCGGCGCAGCGCTCCTGCTCCTGGCGCTCGGCATCCGCGAGCGCGCCGCCGCCCACCCGCTCGTGCCACCGGCCCTGCTCGGGACCCGTCCGATCGCGGCCGCCCTGCTCGCGGGTGGGCTGCTGACCGCGACCACGAGCGGCGGCGCCGTACTCGCCAGCCTGCATCTCCAGGACGCGCTCGGCCTGGGCCCCGTCGATGCCGGACTCGTGCTGCTGCCGTTCAGCGTCGCCGCCGCCGCGGGGTCGGTCCTCGGGCCGCGCATCCCGGCATCCGCGGCGGCGGTCGTGTCCGGCGGCGTCGCGCTCGTCGCCGCCGGATCCGCCGTGGCCGCCGCGGGCCTGACGGCGACCGGCGGCAGCGCCGCGATCGCCGCCTGGGGCGTCCTGTGCGGGTTCGGGATCGGCGTCGCCTCGGTGGCGGCGACGACGCTCGGCGCCTCCGCCGTGGCCGACGCGGACCGCGGGACCGCGGCCGGCCTGCTCAACACCGCCGCGCAGGTCGGGACCGCGCTCGGGATCGCCGCCCTCGTGCTGGTCGCCGGGGCGCCCGCCGGCGCCACGGCCGGTCATCGCCTCGGCTTCGCTGCGGCCGCCGCCTTCGCCGCCCTTGGCGCGGTCGTCCTCGGCGTGCTCCTGCGCCCCGCCCGCCGGGCGCGTCGCTAGCTCGTGGCGTGGCCCTTGCCGAGCCAGGTGTCGGCGAAGGCGCGCAGCTGTGGGTCGGACGGGCTGGCGACCTGCAGGCGCCGGCGGTAGGCGAGCGCCTCGATGCCGTCGACGCCCGGCCACGCGGTGACGATCACGCTCTGGCCGGCGGCGGCGAACTCGGGGTCGAAGCGGCCCGACACGTCGTCCTGCAGCCGCTTGAGCGCGCGCGGCGTGCGGCCCGGCGGGTGGACGATGACCACGTCGCCGAGCTCGAGCGCGGTCAGCAGCGCATCCTCGGAGACGCTGGACTCCGTGGTCACGTTCGCCTGCCGGTGCGGGCCGCTGGTCGGCGGGGTGCCGTGGGCGTCGAGCTGCTCGTAGACGCCCGGGCCGGCAGGGCGATTGCCGAGCCCGGCGCTGTCGCGGCCGTTGAACACGGCCAGCAGGCCGTAGAGGCCGGCGAGCACGATGACGACCCCGGCGGCGACGGGCAGGAGGCGACGCACCGCGGGGATTCTGCGGAACCAGCCGGACGTTTGCAAAGCTTCCACAGCGTGTGTAGGCTTCTGTGCAATCCCCGCCGCTTGGAGCCGACATGGACCTCCGTGATCCCCAGCAGTTCTCGCTCGTCTACGACCAGCACCATCGAGCCGTCTACGCCGTCGCCAAACGCGTGCTGCCCGACAGCGCAATGGCGGCCGACGTCGTGCAGGACGTGTTCCTGCGCCTCTGGCGCCGGCCGCAGGCCTTCGACGCGCGGCGCGGGGACCTCGGCACCTACCTGCGGTTGATGGCGCGCTCGCGCGCGGTCGACCTGTGGCGCGAGAGCCGGTCGCGCGGCCGGGCCGCCGACCGCCTGAAGCTGGTGGTCGCCGACGAGGCCCCGCGTGGGGCGGACCGCCCGGACGATGCGCTGGAGCGCAACGCGGACCGCGCGGCCGCGCGCCACGCGCTGCGCGAACTCCCGCGGGCACAGCGCGAAGCGCTCGTGCTCGCCTACTGGGGCGGCATGACCGCGGAGCAGATCGCCGCGCGCGAGCGGATCCCGCTCGGGACGGCCAAGAGCCGGATCCGGCTCGGGCTGGCCAAGCTGCGCGCCGAGCTCGCAGCCGTCGCCGCGCCCGCCGCGGCGTGACCGTGTGGGAGCCCTCTCACAGTCCGGCGGAGTAACTCTGCTCCAACGGGCGTGTCTTTAAGCGCGAGAAACGGAAAACCCGTTCGACCATGCCGAACCGCCGCCGCTCGATGCGACGGCGGACGGGGAACCCACTGCCACCGAGATCCGGCGGCGCGGGGCGAATCGGCCGCTGCTGCGGCCGTAGCGACCGATCCGGCCGCGAGCCCGTCAGCTAACTCCGTAGGCGCGACCGGTCGGGAACCAGGAGGTCCTCATTCCGAGGCCGAACATCTTGCGCGCCGGCGTCGTCGCCGGAGCGCTGAGCTTGACCATGACGTGCGTCGCGACCGTGCCCGCGGCGACGGACGCAGCCACCCAGGGCACGACCCCAATCATCCGCGTCGGCGACCACACGGCCGAGGTCGGCCAGCGGGTCCTCGTGGCCGGCAAGGCCCCCGGGGCCGCCGGGCGGACCGTGACGCTGCAGCACTCGGTCGACGGCGCCGGCTGGACCACGCTCGCCCAGGGCGTGATCGGGTCCGACGACCGCTTCAGCTTCCGCACCGCGATCTCGCGGTCAGGCGTGCTGCGGGCGTCGATCGGCCTGCCGGCCGACGGCTCCGCGTCGTACGCGGAGGCCGGCGGCGCCACCACCAACGAGGCCACCGTCGCCGTGCGCCGCGACGTGCGTGTCGCCCACCGCCGGCTGCAGGTGACCGTCGGGCGCGCGACGCGCGTGGCGGGCCGGGTGAACCCGGGCACGGCCGGCCTGCCGGTCAAGCTCCAGATCCGCACCGGTGGCCGCTGGAGGACGCTCGACCGCGGCACGACCGCAGGCGGCGGGGTGTACGAGTTGCGCAACCGCGTCGGAACGGCGCTGTCCGCCCGCGCGCGCGTCGTGACCGGCAGCGCGGACGGGCTCGACGGCGGCGACCAGCGCGTCGGCCGCCTGAACGTCTACCGCTACGCCTACGTGTCCTGGTACGGGCCGGGCCTGTACGGCGGCCACCTCGGGTGCGGCGGCACGCTCAAGCCGGGGACCCTCGGCGTGGCCAACAAGTCGCTTCCCTGCGGCGCCAAGGTCACGCTGCGCCACAACGGCCGCTCGGTCCGCGTCCCCGTGATCGACCGCGGTCCCTACGTCGCCGGTCGCGAGTACGACCTGACGCAGGCCACGGCCCAGCGGCTCGGCTTCGCCGGTCACGGGTCGATGCTCGTCACGCGCTAGCTAGTGACGTCGCCCGAAGGCCGGCGCTTGCGACGGCCGGCGGGCGAAATCAGAGCATCAGACGTTCAACCGCAGCTGCGCGGCGTGCGCGTGATCCCCGGGATCCTCGAGGGATGCGACGCGCACGCCGAGCAGTCGCACCGGCCGCGCCGGCGCGTACTCGCGCAACAGGTCGAGGGCGGTGGCCGACACCGCGTCCTCGGCGTTCGTGGCGACCGAGATGGTGCGCGCCCGCGTGACCGTCGTCCAGTCGTCGAGGCGGACCTTGATTGCGATCGTGCGGCCCTTGCGCTGCGCGCGCTGGAGGCGCTCGCAGAGCTGGTTCGCCAGCCGCAGCAGCTGTGCCTCGAGCTCCTCGTGGTCGGCGATGTCGGTGTCGAACGTCGTCTCGCGCGACTCGGAGACCGCGATCCGCTCGGTCACCACCGTCGTGGAGCCGTGGAACTGCGCGCGCCGCTTGAGGTCGCGCCCGTAGTTGGTGCCGAAGGTGCGCACCAGCAGCTCGTCGTCACAGGTGCTGAGCTTGCCCAGGGTGTCGAGCCCGAGCTTCTCGAGCCGGACGACGGTCTTCGGGCCGATCCCGGGGATCAGACCGGGGGAGCGGTCGGCGAAGCGCTCGCACGCCATCTCGCGCGACAGTGCGACGAACCCCTGCGGCTTCTCGGCGTCCGAGCAGACCTTGGCGACCAGCTTGTTCGGGCCGATCCCGATCGAGGCGCTGAGCCCGGTCGCGGCCCGGATCTCGGAGACCAGGCGCCGCATCGCCGCCTTCGGCGCGATCGTGTCGGTGAGGTCGAGATAGCCCTCGTCGAGCCCGCACTGCTCGACGGTCTCGACGTGCTTGCGCACGATGTCCCAGACGCGCTTCGACGCATCCTTGTAGGCGGCGAAGTCCGGGGCGACGAGGACGGCGTTCGGGCACAGCCGGAGCGCCCGCGAGGTCGGCATCGCCGAGCCGACGCCGAACTTGCGCGCCTCATACGTCGCGGTCGTGACCACGGCGCGCGGCCCGCTGCCGGACACGATGACCGGCTTCCCGCGCAGCTCGGGGTGGCGGAGGAGCTCGACGCTCGCATAGAAGGCGTCGAGATCCAGATGGGCGATGACCGTACGCACGTTCGGCTCCATTGTGGAAGCTACGGTGGACGCATGCCCACGCCCGACGAGATCGAGCAGACGGCCGGGATCCAGCCGGCCGACGAGCTGCAGCGCAAGCGCATCTGGGCCGCGGCGCAGGCCTACGCGATCCTCGACGGCGGCCGCGCCCCGGCGGCGTCGGACCTCTCGACCGCGGAGTCGATGCTGCGCGCCGCCGCCCTCGCCGGCGACGAGCACCTGCAGGAGGGTCGTGGCCGGGCGACGATCACGCTCACCGACTCGGGCAAGGACGACGAGGTCGACGTGGCCGTCGAGTTCGTGCCACAGCTCGAGGAGGTCGGCGAGGACGAGGTCGCCGGCACGCCGGCGCAGCTGCTCGCCCTCGAGATCCTCAACGGCGCCTTCAACGACGGCGACCAGCGCGCCAACGGCGCCCCTCAGTAGAGCGCGGCCGCCAGCTTGCGGCGCGACTCCCGGGCGACCGGGTGCTCGACGCCGAGGTCGTCCAGCACGCCGACCACGGCGCGCCGCAGGTCGTCCTTGCGCTCCTGATCGAGCGCGCCCGCGATCTCGCCGATCAGCGCGTCGAGCCCGGCTTGGGGATCGCCGGCGTCGAGCCGGCCGAACGCCTCGGCGACCGCGGGATCGTCCTCCTCCAGCCGCAGCCGCGCCAGCAGACCCTCGGCGGCGAACCCGGGCCGGCCCTCGAGCAGGGCGATCGCTTCGTCGCGCTCGCCACGGGCCGCCAGCAGCCGGGCGAGCGCCACCGCGGCATCGGTGTGGGTGGGCTCGAGCTCGAGCGCGCGCCGCAGGTCCTCCTCGCCGCCGGCGGCGACCAGCCGCTCGGTCTCCGAGGGCACCAGCGAATCGAAGAACGCGGCCACGCGCGGGGGCGGCTGCGCGCCGATGAACTCGGCCACGACCCGGCCGTCCCGGAATGCCTTGACGGCGGGGATCGACTGGATCTGGAACGCACGAGCGAGCGACTGGTTGGCGTCCGTGTCGAGCTTGGCGAGCACGACCTCTCCCTCGCGGGCGGCGGCTTCGCGCTCGAGCAGCGGGCCGAGCGAGCGACATGGCCCGCACCATTCCGCCCAGAAGTCGACGACGACCGGGACCTGGTGGGAGCGCTCGATGACCTCGGCCTCGAAGTCCTGTTCGCTGACGTCGATGACCATGGCCCGAGGGTAGTGTCCGGGGCGATGGCGGACTTCACGCTCGACACCGGCGGCGCGCGACTGTCCGGCGAGGAGGCGGGGGAGGGCGTCGCGGTCGTCGGGCTGCACGGCCTGACCGCCACGCGGCGCTACGTCGTCATGGGGTCGCGCGCGCTCGAGCGCGGCGGGCACCGGGTCGTGCTCTACGACGCCCGCGGGCACGGGCACTCCGGGCCGGCGCCGTCGAGCGACGCCTACGGCTACGACGACCTCGCCGACGACCTGCTCGCCGTGCTGGACGACCGCGGCATCGAGCGCGCCGTCCTCGCCGGCGCCTCGATGGGGGCGCACACGCTGACCCGGTTCGCGCTCGAGCACCCGGAGCGCGCCGCTGGGCTCGTCGTCGCCACGCCGGCGTTCGACCCCGACGGATCGCCCGGGCTGGAGCGCTGGGACCGCCTGTCGGCCGGCCTGCGCGCCGGCGGCGTCGACGGGTTCGTCGACGCCTACGGCGACCTGCCGGTCCCGGAGCGCTTCAAGGACACCGTGGCCCGCGTGCTGCGCCAGCGGCTGTCGGCGCACGAGCACCCCGAAGCCGTCGCCGACGCCCTGCGCGCCGTCCCGCGCTCACGGCCGTTCGAGGCCTGGGACGACCTGCAGGCGCTGGCGGGCATCCCGGTCGTCGTCGTCGCCTCGCGCGACGAGGCCGATCCCGAGCATCCGTACGCCACCGGGGAGCGCTGGGCGGAGGCGATCCCCGACGCCGAGCTCGTCTCCGAGGAACCCGGCGCGTCCCCGCTGGCCTGGCAGGGCGGCCAGCTCTCGCAGGTGATCGCGGGCGTCGCCGAGCGGGTCGGTTGAAAAAGCGCTGAACCCTGCCGCTGCCTGGCCACGGCGGCGGTAGCGTCGCCGCGTCGGGCACCAAAGGTGCTCACCACAAACCGTTGGAGGGCAGGACGCATGATGCGCAAGGCGTGGGTCGCGGCGGTGGGCGCTGTAGTGCTGTCGGGAGCTGGTGGCGGCGCGGCGCAGGCGCAGGCGACCCAGCCCTCGATCAACGGCACGCTCGCGTACGCCGAGGAGACCTTCGACGCTCCGAGCGTCCCCCAACTGCGGACCGTCGATCCGTTCGGCACCGCCCAGCCGGCCTCGTTCGGCGACGAGAATGCCTGCTGCGGCGGGCCGCCGGCGCCGGCGTGGTCGCATGACGGGACGCGGATCGCCTTCGTCCGACCGACGTTCGGCACCGACGGCGGGATCACCGGCCCGGCCGACATCTGGACCGTCGACGCCGACCTGGGGACGCTCAGGCAGATCACCAGCACTCCGGACGTCGCCGAGGGCGAGCCCTCCTGGTCACCCGACGACCGCAGGCTGGCCTACGTCGCCGGCGGTGCGATCCGGGTGCTGGACCTGGCAACGGGCGCCTCCGTCCGGCTGTCGCCCGACGGGGTGCAGGACGACGAGCCGGCCTGGTCGCCGGCCGGCGACCGGATCGCGTTCACGCGCTCCGAGGGCTCGACCACCCACGTCTACGTGATGGACGCGAGGCCCGGCGCTCCGGCGACACGGCTGACCTCACGGACGACGCAGAACGCCGCCCCGGCATGGTCGCCCGACGCCCGGCGGATCGCGTTCGCGTCCTTCGGCGGACCGGCGCTGCAGGGCATCTGGGTGATGCGCAGCTCCGGGCGCGACGCCCACCGGCTGACCCGCGAGCTCGACTTCCATCCGACGTTCTCGCCGGACGGCCGGCGGATCGCGTTCTCGCGCCCCGTCACCGATCCGAACCTGCTGTTCCCCGACTACCTGTGGCGGATGACCGCCACCGGCGCATACCAGCGGCGCGTGCTGATCGGCGGCGAGCCGGTGCTCGGGCTGACGCCGGACTGGGGCCGCAACGCCGCGGCCGGATGAGGCGGTCCGCGGTGTAGGCAAGGGCCGGGCCGGCGTCAACGCTGACGCCGGCCGCCGTCCGCGGGCGGGCGGCATGGAAGACTCCCGGCGATGGACCGGCAGACCCTTGGCGTCCTCGACCGCATCCGCATGCCCGGTGATCCGGACGCCGACCCGGCCGCCCAGGTTCGGATCGCCGACGCGCGGATCACGGTCCTGACAGCGCGGCTGCTGCGGCTCGAGTCCGGCGGCACCGAGGACCGTGCGACCTACGCGTTCCCGAACCGGCGGGCCGAGGTCCCGCCGTTCACGGTCCGCACCGAGGGTGAAGCGACGATCGTCGACACCGGCGCGCTCGTGCTGCGCCACACTCCGGACGGCCGCGGGTTCCACGCGGACAACACGAGCATCGAGCTCACCGGGGAACCGCGGTCGCGCTGGGTGCCCGGCATGGTCGACCGCCACAACCTCGGCGGCGCGCGCCGGACCGTCGATCGCTGCCGCGGAGGCGCGGCGCTCGAGCCGGGCCTCGTCTCGCGATCCGGCTGGGCGGTCGTCGACGACAGCGCCGCGATCGTGTTCGACCCCGCGGACGGCTGGCCGGTGGCGCCGCCGGACCGGCCGGGCCGCCAGGACTGGTACTTCTTCGGCCACGGGCACGACTACGCCGGCGCCCTGGGCGAGTTCACACGCTTCGGTGGCGCGATCCCGCTCGTCCCGCGCTGGGTGCTCGGCGCCTGGTGGTCGCGCTACTGGCCCTACTCCGAGCAGGAGGTGCGGCAGCTCGTCCGAGGCTTCCGCGAGCGCGGCCTGCCGCTGGACGTCTTCGTGCTCGACATGGACTGGCACACGCCGCGCAGCTGGACGGGCTACAGCTGGAACCGGGAGCTCTTCCCCGACCCGCCGGCGTTCCTGCGCTGGCTGCACGACGAGCACCTGCACACGACGCTCAACCTCCACCCGGCGCTGGGCGTGCAGTCCTTCGAGGACGCCTACCCGGCGTTCGTGGAGGCGATGGGCGCCGCTCTCGAGCCGGACGCCCCGGTGCCGTTCGGGATCACCGAGCCCGAGTTCGTCCGCAACTACTTCGAGCTGCTGCACCACCCGCTCGAGGACGAGGGCGTCGACTTCTGGTGGATCGACTGGCAGCAGGGCACGACGACGGACGTCGCCGGTCTCGACCCGCTGCCGTGGCTGAACCACCTGCATTTCGTGGACATGGCGCGGCGGACGGGCAAGCGCCCGCTGATCTTCAGCCGCTGGGGCGGGCTCGGCAGCCACCGGTACCCGATCGGCTTCTCCGGCGACTCGTTCTCGCTCTGGCCGGCGCTCCGATTCCAGCCGCGCTACACGGCGGCCGGGGCGAACGTCGCCTACGCCTGGTGGAGCCATGACATCGGCGGGCACGTCGGCATCGCCGACCCGGAGCTGTATGTGCGGTGGCTGCAGTTCGGCGCGCTCAGCCCGGTGCTGCGCCTGCACAGCACGAACGCCCCGGACTACGAGCGCCTGCCCTGGCGGTTCGGCGACGACGTCCTCGCGCACGCGCGCGCGGCGTTCGAGCTGCGATACGAGCTGATCCCCTACCTCTACACGGCGGCGCGCACCGCGACAGACACCGGCGTCGCGCCGGTGCGACCGACCGCCTGGGCGGCGCCCGGCCACGACGACGCCTACCTCGCCCGCCACCAGTACCTGCTCGGCGACGCGATCCTCGCCGCGCCGGTCGTGCACCCGGCCGACCCGGCGACCGGGCTCGCGGTCGCGGACGCCTGGCTGCCAGACGGCGACTGGATCGAGCGCACCACGGGCGAGACGTTGAGCGGCTCGCGCTGGGTGCGCCGGGTCGCGGACCTCGCGCACGTGCCGCAGTACGTGCGACCCGGCACGGCGCTGCCGCTGGGGGAGGTCGCGAAGAGCACGACCGACCAGCCGGCGAACCACCTGATCCTGTGCGTCTACACCGGTGGCGACGGGGAGGCGCGCGTCTACGAGGACGACGGCGAGTCGCCGGCCTACGTCGACGGCCGCTTCGCCTGGACGGACGTGACCGTCCGCTCGCCGGACGCATCGTCGTGCGAGGTCGCCGTGCACGGCGGCAGCGGCCCGCGGCGGATCACGCTGCGGCTCCCGTTCACCCACGCGCCGGCGGCGGTCACGGTCGACGGCAGCATCCACGGCGGCTGGCGCCACGAGGACGGGACGACGACGGTTGAGCTGGCGGACGCCGGCGACGTCACGATCGCGGTGCGCGCCGAAGGGACGCTGTCCGCACGCGGGCCGGAGCACGACGCCGCGCTGCGGCAGCGCGACCTCGACCGCCTGGGCGACTCACCGGTCGCGCTCGCCCGCCGCGGCGGCCCGTGGGTTCAGGTGGTCGACTACACGGCGCCCGAGGAAGCCGCCGCCGTGCTCGGCCGCGTGGTGGTCGCGGCCGCCGAGCACGGGCCGCCCGTCGTCGCCCAGGCGAGCTGGACGCTCGAGCGCGGTGGCGCGGCCGAGACGGTCGCGAGCGAGCCGGTCGAGGTCACGGGCGACGCGGCGGTGCTCGACGCGCCGTGGGCGTGGGACGGGACGCTCGTGCCGCTGCGCTGGTCGGTCGAGGTCACCGCCCGCTGGGGCGACGAAGTGGTCGCCGAGCGCCACGTGTCCGACGTGCTCGTGCCCACGTTCGCCGCCTGGGAGATCGCGGGACGGCGATGGGTCGCCGACCCCGGCGACATCGACTTCCCCGAGCTGACCGCGCCGGCCGTGCTGCAGTTCCGCACCGTGCTGGAGGAGGGTGCGGACGCGGCGCGGGTGGCGGCGACGCTCGCCGTCGCAGCGGAGCGCGACGTCGCGTTCGCGTACGCCGGCGGGGGCGACGTCGCGGTCGAGGTCGACGGCGAGCCGGTCACGGCGGACGTCACCGGCAACGGCCCGATGCCGTTCTACACGCTGGCCCCGCGGCTGCGGCGGACCGCGCCGGTCCGCCTCGGCGCCGGCCGTCACGAGGTCGTGTTCACGTGCCCGCGCGGCGACGTGGAGTCGCACGACTGGTACCTCTGGGCGAGCGCGGTCGACCCCGCCGACGGGTCGGTCGTGCTCGACGTCACCGCTGTCTGACCGCCCCCGCCCGAGGCCGGCTTGTCCGGGACGTCTAGGCTTCGACCATGGTGCCCGCCGGTTACAGCGGCACTTCGCTGCCACAGAAGCTCGGGATCAAGCCCGGCACGCGGCTCCTGGTCTTCAACGCCCCGGCGGGTTTCCTGCCCGACATCGACCGCGTCGACGACGGCCCCGCCGACGTCATCGTGTCCTTCCACACTGGACGCGCGGACTTTGAACAGCGGTTGCCTGGGCTGGAGGCGCTGATGCACCCGGCAGCCGGCCTCTGGATCGCGTGGCCGAAGCGTGCGTCGAAGGTCGACACGGATCTGACCGAGGACGTCGTCCGCGACACCGCCCTTCCTGGCCGGCTGGTGGACAACAAGGTGTGTGCCATCGATGACACCTGGTCGGGCCTGCGGCTGGTGATCCGGCTCGAGCACCGGTAGCGTCGGCCGCCGTGACCACGACGCTCCCCGAGGACCAGCGCCTCCAGCAGATCTCCGCCCGCGCGTTCGAGCATCCCGCCGACCGCGCCGCCACCGCCGCGCTGCAGCGGATCCCGATGCTCGACGTGGTCGTGCGCAAGCTGATCGAGCTCGGCTACGAGTCGGCCTACCGCGGCAGCGTGACCGCGGGCGCGCTGCGGATCGGCGAGCGCCAGCTGCCCGAGGCCTGGGCCGATCACGTCGCGGCATACGCCCGGCTCGACATCAAGCCGGTCCCGCACCTGTTCATCTCCCAGGTCCCGTTCACGAACGCCGCCGCGATCGGGGCCCGCAACCCGATGGTGGTCGTGCACTCGCGCACGATCGAGCTGCTGGACCGGGCCGAGCTGCGCACGGTGCTCGCGCACGAGGCCGGCCACGTGCTGGCCGACCACGTCCTCTACCAGACGGCGCTGAACATCCTCCTCAGCCTGTCGGGGCTCGGCCGGCTGGGGATGCTGATGGGGCTGCCGCTGCTCGGGGTCCGGCTCGCGCTGCTCGAGTGGTTCCGCGCCGCCGAGCTGTCCGCCGACCGCGCGGCGACGCTCGTCAACCGCGACCCGCTGGTGACCTGCCGGACGCTGATGGTGATGGCCGCCGGCCTGCCGTCCACCCAGCTCAACCTCGACGCCTTCCTCGAGCAGGGCCGCGCCTACCGCGAGGTGGAGGGCTTCGAGAAGTTCCGGCGCATCAGCTCCGAGCTCAACCTCACGCACGCGCGACCGGTCAAGCGGGCGCACGAGATCATGACCTGGGTGCAATCGGGCGAGTACGACCGCATCGTGGATGGCGACTACATCCGCCGCGGATCCGAGCCCGGCTTCCGCGAGGAGGCCGACGCGGCCACCGAGCACTACTCGGAGCGTTTCCGGACGCTGTTCCGCGAGGCGGGGGAGAGCATGACGAAGGTCGGCGACCAGCTCGCCGACGCGACCGAGAAGGCTTCCGGGGCGGCCTCGGACGCGGTCGATCGCTTCTCCGAGTGGCTGCGCGCCGGCCGCGACCGCGATGGTTAGAGCGCGCGCAGGCTGCGGCGCTTGATCGTGCCCTGCGCCTGCACGGACAGCCGGTAGCGCCCGCTCAGCCCGGGCCGCACCGAGGTCCGGAAGCTCCCGTTGCGCACCCGCACCTGCTTGTCGACGACCGTCTGCAGGCCGCGCCCGCTGTGGCGCTGGAGGGTGACGCGCACCTTCTGCGGGGCGGTCGGCCCGACGGTCCCCGTGACGTCGATGCGCGCGCCGCGCCGCACCGTCGCCTTCGAGACCTGCACGGCCACGGCCGGGTTGACGGTGACCCGCAGCGGCGCGCCGTCGATGGCGGTGTGCGCCGAGTTGCCCGGGAAGACCGCGCGCACGCGGCCCGACCCGGCGGGGAAGAGCGTCGCCGACCAGCGGCCGTCGGCACCGGCCGGGACGGTGTTCATGAGCTCCCAGGCCGCGCCGGTCTGCATCTGGTACTGGATCTGGATCGGCGCCGACGCGGGCGACGCCCCGTCGGCGAAGCGCAGCGTCCCGGTGAGCGCGAGCGGCTGCGTGGCCATGAGCACGTTGCGGTCGGTCGTGGCCGTGAGCGCCGAGGTCGGGACGGCGAGCTGGGCGACGCGCGAGCGGATGGCGGGTAGCTGGCCGTGCAGGACGTCGCCCGGGCACGAGGTCGCGTCGCCGTCGCGGTGGCCGCAGATGCGCTCCAGCGTGACGGGAGTCCCCGAGGCGTAGCGGTTGTCGGCGCCGCCCTGGGAGGTCACGACGACCGTGCCGCTGACCGGGATCCCGTGCAGCGGGAGCTTCCAGGCCAGCAGCCTGGCGATCGCCTCGCTGCCCGCGGCGGGCAGGCTCGTGGCGGAGTAGTCGCCGAGGCAGGAGACGCCGGTCGATGCCGAGTTGTAGCCCTGCGCCTGGGCGCCGACGACGGCCTGGTCGATCCCACCCGCGCGGCCCTCGAACAGCTGGCCGTACTTGTCGGCGAGGAAGTTGTAGCCGATGTCGTTCCAGCCGTTGTGGTCGCGGTGGTAGCGGCAGATGCCGAGGACGATCGAGGCCGAGTCCCCAGGGTTGTAGTCGTTCGCCGTCACCGTGTGATGCACGAAGCCGACCTGCACCTCGCCGTAGAGCGGGGTCTCCTTCGGCGGCAGCGCGTCACCGCCCCAGCCGGAGCGCGGGATGATCGCCGGCATGCCGCCGGCCTGGGCGCTGTGGGCCCGCAGCGCGTACTGCCGCCGGGCCGCGGTCGCGGCCGGCGCCGCTCGCACGAAGTTCGCCACCAGGCGGGCGGGGGCCCCGCGGAAGCGCACCTGGAAGACGTCGGCGGCGCCGGTCCAGCACGGCTGCGTGCCGGTCGGCGGCGCGGCGCCGTCCGGTGCGTGGTCGCCTTGCGCGTGCAGCGCGGTCCAGCCCGACCACGCGCCCGAGCGCGTACGGGTGCGGATCTGCACCTGGACGTTCGCGCCGCGCGGGTAGTCGAGCCCGAGCACGTCGAAGCGCCGCGGCGCCGGGACCGCCGGCAGCGACCGCCAGCCCGACGCGGAGGCGGTGGCGGCCGCGCGCGAGCCGAGCTGCGGGGTCAGGTCGAGCGAGAACGACGCCCCGGATCGGCGTGCCGCGGCCGCCGCCAGCGAGGGCGGGCGCAGCGCGGTGGCCGCGAGCGCGGCGGCGCCGAGGCCGAGGGCACGGCGGCGGGTGAGCTGGGGCTCGGGCACGGGGGTCGTAACACCGGTTCGGTCTTCAAGGCGCGGTTCATCGCGGCTGCACGTCAGCCTGCAGCCGCCGTCAGGTGGTCAGAGCGCGGGACCGGCATGTGACCGACGCTACCCGAGACGCCCGACCTGCTGGATACGATCGCGGCCGATGGCCGAGTCGCCGCCCACGCGCCCTCGCACGAGGCGTCCCGAGCCTCGCGACCGCACGCCGGAGCGCGTGCTCGCGGTGGCCGGGGTCGGCGGGCTGCTGCTGGTCTTCGCGGTCACGCTGGCGCTGATCCTCGGCGGCGGCGGCGGTGCGAACCAGGTCGCCGCGTCGGTCACGCCGGAGCCGACGGCCACGCGCACACCGACGCCGACCGCCACGCCGAAGCCCAAGCCGACGCCGGTCCCGCTCACTCCCGCGCAGAAGGCGGAGCGCACGGCGGCGGCGGACCTGGTCGCCAGCCGGGGCTTCACCGTCACGCGGCTGCGCGACTACGACCCGACCGACACCCTGCGGGTGCTGATCGGCAAGACGTCCGCGGGCGGCCGCCTGGCGTTCTTCTTCGTCCAGGGCGACTACATCGGCAACGACTCGAGCGACGTCTCGGCGCGCTTGCGCGTGAAGCACACGGCGGACCTGATGGCGACGCTGACCTACACGGTCGCCCAGCCGTCGCCCACCGGGGGGAACCCGACGACCTCGAAGCTCGACGTGCACTTCACCTGGGACGGCTCGCGCCTCAGCCCGGACCAGGCGCTGCCGCCCGCGTCGCAGCGCGCGCCCGGCGCCGTCCCGGGCTAGGAGTTGGGTCCACGGCTGATGTCGGCGCTCCCGGCGCGGATCCCGGCCGTCCTGCGGGACGAGCCGCAGTTCCGGCGGCTGTTCGCCGGCCAGGCGCTGTCGGTGATCGGCGACCGGCTGACGTTCGTCGCGCTGCCGTTCGCGGTGCTCGCCAGCGGCGGCGGGCTGGCCGAGGTCGGCCTGGTGGCCGGCGCGACGACGCTGCCGTTCGTGGTGTTCACGCTCGCCGCCGGGGTGTGGGCGGACCGACTGGACCGCCGGCGGATCATGGTGCTGTCGGACATAGTGCGGCTGGTCGCGCAGTCCGTCGCCGGCACGCTCGTGCTGACCGGGGCCGCGGAGTGGTGGCAGCTGGCGATCGTCGCGCTCGTCTACGGGACCGCCGACGCGTTCTTCCAGCCCGCGCTGTACGGGCTGATGCCCCAGATCGTCTCGCCCGGGCAGCTGCAGTCGGCGAACGCGATGCGGGGCCTGTCGCAGGCGATCGGGATGGTGGCCGGGCCGGCGCTGGCCGGCGTCCTGCTGGCCGCGTTCAACCCCGGCGCCGCGCTGCTGGTCGACGCCGCGACGTTCGCAGGGTCGATCTGGTTCCTGCTGCGGCTCGACACCGGCGTGGCCGAGGCGGGGACGGCGGAGGCCAGGCGCGACGAGTCGTTCCTGGCCGGGCTGCGCGGGGGATGGCGCGAGGTCCGCTCGCGCTCGTGGCTGTGGTCGATGCTGTTCGGGCTCGGCGCCTACCACGCGATCGTGCTGCCGGCAGTCTTCGCGCTCGGGCCGGTGCTCGCCGAGCGCGAGCTCGGCGGGCCGGGCGCATGGGCGCTCATCACCATCGGCTTCGGGGTCGGCTCGATCGCCGGCCAGCTGCTGCTGCTGCGCTGGCGACCGGCGCGGCCGATGCTCGCCTCGGCCGCGTGCCTGGTGATCGCCTCGACGCAGGCCGGGATCATCGGCTCCGACCTGCCGGTGGCGGCGATCGCCGTGCTGGAGGCGGTCGCCGGGATCGCCGTGCAGGGCACGTTCACGCTGTTCGAGACCTCGATCCAGGAGCAGGTCCCGCCGGAGGCGGTGTCGCGCGTCGGGGCCTACGACTTCACGACGAGCGCGGGGCTGATCCCGGTCGGCACCGTGATCGCGAGCGCGGTCGCCGCCTCCGCGGGTCTGCACGCGACGCTGGCCGGCATGAGCGTCATCGGGATCGCCGCCTCGCTCGCCGTCGTGGCCGTGCCCGGGATCCGGATGCTGCGGCGGCCGCCTGCCGGCGCGCCAGCCTGACCGCGGCCGCCCGGGCCGCCTCGGTCTCCAGCACCCGCTGCGCGACGACCGTCGCCTCCGCCCGCGGGCGCCGGTGGCCGAAGGCGAGGTTGACCACCAGCGGCAGCTCGATCCGGTAGTCGTGGCCCTCGGTCGAGGGCTCGTCGGCGGTCCAGCGCGTCGCCTTGATCAGGTCCAGCAGGCCGTGCATGAACGAGACGCCGGGCTTCCACGAGCCGTTCGGATACCACGGCGGGCGCCGCCACAGGAGCTCGAGGCCGGGGAACAGGACGACGGGATCGGTCAGCCGCTCGAGGAAGACGAAGCGCCAGCCGGCGGCGTCGGGCGGGTCGGCGGCGAGCACGTCGCGGGTCGACAGGAAGCGCACCCGCGGGTCGTCGCGCAGCGCCCGCGCGCGGCGGCCGAAGCGCGACAGGTACGGCGTGCCCACCCACAGCGCGCGGGCGATCGCGCGCCGGTCGAGGCCGTCGGGCCCCTCGTCGCGGAACACCTGCTGCGAGGCCCACGCGCCGAGCGACTCGCCGGACACGCACAGCTCCGGGCCAGGCCGGTGTTGCAGGCGCGCCAGCAGCTCGCGGTGCGTCTGGGCGGCGATCGGGACCTTCCGCCAGAGCCACGGCGTGCGCTTGTCGAAGTACTGGACGACGACGTGGGCGACGTCGCCGCCGGACAGCACCTCCTCGGCCGCGATCGGGACCGGGTTGACGTAGCCGCGCAGCGTCGCCGAGCAGACCACGAGCCGCGAGCGGTCGAAGGCGGCGAGGCGCTCGAGCTCGGCGACGGCGAGGTCGCAGCGCTCGGCGACCGACCCGGCGGACCGCATGCCGACGAAGACGCGGACCGGGTCGGCCGGCAGGCCGGGCATCGCCCCGGCGCAGAAGCGCTGGCCCTCGAAGTCGAGCCGCTGCACCAGCGAGCCCGGCCCGATCGAGACCGTCGGCAGGTAGGCGGTGGCCGGATGGTCGAGCGCCTTGCGGCCGCGCCGCCGGCGGTCGGCGCGCACCGCCTGCACGCCGAGCGCGAGCGCGCCGGCGGCGGCGATCGGCAATGGGTCGAAGCCCTCCACGCGCCGGCGCTCCGGCGCCGCCCAGCCCACCAGTGCCGCGATCCCCGCGACGCGCGCGCCGGTCCCGGCCAGCGCCAGCGCCGGCCCGCGGCCGTCGAGGCGCAGCAGCGTCGCCGCGGCGCCGAGCCCGGCGAGCGTGAGCCGGGCCGCCGCCTCGCCGCCGTCGAGCCGGCGCGCGAGCTGCGCGACCGCCGACTCCGCCGCCCACCCGGCTGCGCCGCCGAGCGCCGCCGATCCGGCGGACACCGCGAGCTGCTCGCGGCGCGCGCGGCGCATCAGCGACGGGGCGAACGAGGCGACCAGGCCGAGCGCCGCCATGTAGCGCGCCGCGTCGCGCCGGGCCGGGGTCATGCGGGCGGTCGGAAGGTGAGGCACAGCAGGCACGCGTCGTCGAGCGGCGCGTCCGCGAGCAGCTCCGCGATCAGCGCCTCCACGAGCTGCGCACCCGATGCGCCGGCGTGCGCGCCGAGTACCGCGAGCAGGCGGTCCAGGCCCGCGTCGAGCGGCTCGCCCCGCCGCTCGACGACGCCGTCGGTGTAGAGCACGAGCCGGTCGCCCGCGCCCAGGCGCGCCTCGCCCTCCGGGCGCCGGTCGCCCAGGAAGTTCCCCCCCAACGGCGCCGACCGCCCCTCCCACAACAGCGCGGCGAGGCCGTCGGGGGCGACGACGGCGGGCGGGGGATGGCCGGCGCAGGCATAGCGCAGGGCGCCGCCGGCCAGGTCGAGCTCGCCGTAGAAGACCGTCGCCCATTCCGCCCTGGCCTCGTGCTCGACGAAGCGGTCGAGCTGCTCCAGGACGGCCGCAGGCCCGACCGCCGTCCCGGAGAGCGCGCGCAGCGCGCTGCGCAGCTGGCCCATCGCGCTCGCCGCCTGCAGGCCGCGGCCGACGACGTCGCCCATCACCACGCCGACCACGCCGTCACGGACCCAGA
This sequence comes from Solirubrobacteraceae bacterium, assembly GCA_034664525.1. Taxonomy (GTDB): domain Bacteria; phylum Actinomycetota; class Thermoleophilia; order Solirubrobacterales; family Solirubrobacteraceae; genus DATLGB01. The sequence goes on along the minus strand of JAXDHL010000102.1, from coordinate 2,785 downwards.
AGGCGTCATGCCAGTCGCCGCCGACCTCGAGGCCGCGCACGCCGGCTTGGTAGTGGGCGACGATCGCGCACCGGTCGTCCTGCGGCGGCGCGCCGCCGAGCAGGCTGCGCTGGAGCTCGTGCGCGACCGTGCGCTCGTGCTCGTAGAGGCGGGCGTTCTCGAGCGCGACCGAGACCCGTTCGGCGACGTCGTCGAGGAAGTCGGGACCGGCGCCGGGCACGGGGCCGGCGATCACCAGGGCGCCGAGCGTGCCGGCGCGGCTGGACAGCGGCAGGACGACGCCGTCGGAGATCGCCTCGCGGCCGCCGCCGGCCGCGACGCGGGCGAGCAGCGGGTCGATTCCGGCAGGCAGCGCTCCGTGGGCGAGATCTTCGACGCCGGCGACCCGCACGCCCGCGCCGGCGGCGATCCGCGGGACGAGCTGCTCGAGCAGCCCCTCCAGGCGATCGTGCACCCCGGCCGCCTGGTCGAGTGCGCGGCCGAGGTCGGCCAGGAACTCGGCGCGCCGGGCGGCGGCCGCGGTCTCCTCGCGCAGCCGCTCGCGCTCGAGCGCCAGCCCGCACTGGGCCGCCGCGGCGTCCAGCAGAGCGGCGTCGTCGGCCCCGGGCGCGACGCCGTCGCGCAGCCGCACGGTCAGGGCGCCGCCGGGAAGGGCGATGCGCACGGCGCCGGGTGCCGCCACGTCGCCGAGCGCCGCCAGCCGCCGGCCGCCGTCCAGGTCGACGGCCGCGGCATCGAGTTCGAGCATCCCCGCGAGCTCCGCCAGCAGCGTTTCTGCGATGCCGCTCGCATCGAGCACGGCCGCCAGCGCCGCCGTGATCCGGTGCAGCCGCTCGATCCGCTCGCGCGCCTCCTGCTCGGCCCGCCGGGCGCGCAGGAGCTCGCGCTCGTAGGTTCGGCGCTCGGCTGCGCTGAAAACGGTGATCCGGACGAGCACCGGCTCGCCGCGCGCGTCGCGCTTGAGCGCGTAGTTGACGAGCACCGGCAGGCGCTCGCCGTTCGCGCATACCACCTCGAGCGCGATCTCGGACACGGCGTCCTGCATCCGCAACAGCGGTGCGACGTGCGTCTCGTGGTAGATCCGGCCGCCCGGGCTCAGCAGATCCTGAAAGCGCCGGCCCTCGAGCAGCTCGCCGCGATCGTGGCCCGTCCAGGCCACGAACGTCCGGTTGACGCGCAGGACCGTGCCGTCCGGGCTCGTCATGAGGTAGCCGCACGGCGCCTCCTCGTACAGCTCCTCGGCGGTCTCCGCGAGCAGGCGCTCCGGCATCGGCTCCTCGGACGGCACGCGCGGCGGGCTAGAGGAACGCCCGGATCGCCGCCGCCGTCTCCTCGGGCGCGCTCAGGTGCGGGCAGTGGCCGGTCGCGGCCAGGCGCACCAGCACGCTGCGCTCGATCGCGTCGTGGACGTAGTCGCCGACCGGGGTCGGGGCGATGATGTCCTCCGAGCACTGGAGGATCAGCGTCGGCACGCTGACCTGCGGGAGGTCGGCCCGGTTGTCGGACAGGAAGGTGACGCGGGCGAAGTGGCGCGCGATCTCCGGGTCGGTGCGGCAGAACGCGTTGGTGAGCTCCTCGCCGAGCTCCGGACGCTCCGGGTTGCCGGTGATCACGGGCGCCATTGCGGCGGCCCAGCCGAGGTAGTTGTCGTCGAGCGACTCGAGCAGCCCCTCGATGTCCTCACGGGAGAAGCCCCCGAAGTAGTCGCGGTCGTCGACGTAGCGCGGCGACGGACCGACCAGCACGAGCGCGCCGAAGCGCTCGGGCTCGGCGTTGGCGGCCAGGATGCCGATCACGGTGCTCACCGAGTGGCCCACGAAGACGACGTCGCGCAGGTCGAGCTCGTGGCAGATCTCCAGCAGGTCCTGGGCGTAGCCCTGCAGGCTGCCGTAGCGCTCCCGGTCGTAGGCCGACAGGGCGGATCGACCGGCGCCGACGTGGTCGAACAGCACGATCCGGTGGTCGCCGGCGAACGCGGGCGTCACCAGCCGCCACATCGACTGGTCGCAGCCGAAGCCGTGCGAGAAGACCATCGGGCGGCCACCCGGATCGCCGCCGACGCGAACGTTGTTGCGCACCAGGACGTCCACGGACGCGATGCTAGCTCCTGGGGCGATCCTTGCCGGGGTGATCGCGCGGGGAGTACCGTCAGGGCTAGCGTGACGATCGCAGAGGAGAGCCTGCAAGATCGCGTCGCGGCGCTCATCGGCGCGCACCCGCGACTGCGCGCCTTCGCGGAGGCGTACCTGATGCGCAACACGCGCCCCGGCGCCGACGCCGACGCGGTCCACCACGAGATCGCCGGCGTCTTCAAGCTGCTCGACGGGCGCGGCCGCGAGCCCGCCGTCGTCCGCGCCTTCACGCCGACCGACTACGAGTGCAGCGGCTCGGTCGTCGAGGCGACCACCGACGATCTGCCGTACCTCGTGGACTCGATCGCCGCCGAGCTCGAGGCCCGCGACATCGGCGTCCGCCGCGTCGTGCATCCGATCGTGGGCACCGAGCGCGATCACGACGGCCGCCTGCTGCGGGTGCTGCGCCCGCGCGACTCCGCCCGCCGGGAGTCGGTCATGCACTTCGAGCTCGACCGGCGGCTCCCGGACGCCGAGCTCGCCGAGCTCGGGCAGCGGCTGCTGCAGGTCCTGGCCGACGTCCGCCGCGTCGTCGCCGACTACCCCGCGATGAGCCAGCAGATCGGCCGCATGGTCGAGCGGGCGCGCTCCGGCGCGGGTGAGTACCCGTTCGACGAGGTCAACGAGACGATGGCCTTCCTGCGCTGGCTGCT